>NZ_SSDQ01000001.1:0-343 GCF_004794315.1 Microbacterium sp. PF5
AGATCTGTTAAAACTTTTGCCATAACAACATATGTTTTACTGTCAATTACTTTAAGACTTTCTATGATTTGAATTGCTTTTCTTAATAATTCAACCTTTTTAGTAGTATCTCTATTTTGATAATTTTGTGCCATTCTCCGATATAAATCTGCAAATCTAGAAATAAATTGATTTTCTAGTTTTTCAGTAAAGGTATCACGAACTTCTTTCAATTTTTCAAGCATTATTTCAGCATCATTATACTTTCCTAGGTATGTTAGCACTCTAGCTTTTTCTAACAGTATAATTGGCTCTTTGGGTAAAATTTCTTCAGCCCTGACTATAAGTTCTTCAGCTTGATGAG
>NZ_SSDQ01000070.1:0-23003 GCF_004794315.1 Microbacterium sp. PF5
CGGCGGGCTCGCCGGGCCCGATGCGGTGAAGGCGGCGCGGCACCTGCGGGTGCTGCTGGGCAGCGCCGCGGTCGCGATCGTGGGCACCGACGGCGGCGAGGAGTCTGGCGTCGTGTCCTTCGACGGCGCCTCGGACGGCTTGGAGTCGGCCGCGCGCCGCATCGCCGAGCGGGTGCGGGCGAGCGGCCGGCGGCAGGTGTTCCCCGCCCCGGCGAAGACCGACGACCTGGAGGCGGTGGGCGCCCCGATCGTCGTGGACGGGCGAACGATCGGCGTGATCGTGGCCTTCGCGTCGCCCGTGCGCGCGGCGCTCGTGCGCGCCGCCGAGGAGGTCGCCGACTGGTGCGCCGCGCAGGTCGAGCTCGGCGGGCTCGACGCCTCCCGCGCGCAGCTGGCCGAGGCGGAGCTGCGGTCGCTGCGGGCGCAGATCTCCCCGCACTTCATCTACAACGCCCTCACCGCGATCGCCTCGTTCATCACGACCGACCCCGACCGCGCGCGCGACCTCGTGCTGGAGTTCGCCGACTTCACGCGCTACTCCTTCCGCCGCCAGGGGGAGTTCACGACCCTCGCGGAGGAGCTCGGCAGCATCCACTCGTACCTGGAGCTCGAGCGGGCCCGCTTCGGCGACCGGCTGCAGGTCACGCTGCAGATCGCGCCGGAGACCCTCGCCACGGTCATCCCGTTCCTGTCGGTGCAGCCCCTCGTGGAGAACGCGGTGCGGCACGGGCTCGAGCCGGGGGAGGGCGGCGGCGAGATCCGCCTCACCTCGCGCGACGACGGCACCCACACCGAGATCCTCGTGGAGGACGACGGCGTCGGCATGGACCCCGACGGGCTGCGGTCGCTGCTCACGGCGCGCGAGGACGGCTCCCACGTGGGGCTGCGCAACGTCGACACGCGCCTGCGACAGCTGTACGGCAGCAGCGGCGGACTGGTCGTGGAGACCAACACGGGCGCGGGTACCCTGGTGCGCATGCGAGTCCCGAAATCGCAGCCCCTGCACGACCCGGACGACGACTGAGGAGCCCGGATGATCGACGTCCTCGTCGCCGACGACGAGCAGCCCGCCCTCGACGAGCTGGTGCACCTGCTGCGCTCCGACCCGCGCATCGGCGAGATCCTCACCGCGACGAGCGGAGCCGACGCCCTGCGGCAGCTGTCGCAGCGCGCCGTGCGTCTCGCGTTCCTCGACATCCACATGCCCGGCCTGCTCGGCACCGACCTGGCCCGCGCCCTCCTCGGGCTCGCGGAGCCGCCGGCTGTCGTGTTCGTCACGGCCGACGAGGCCCGCGCGGTGGAGGCGTTCGAGCTGCGCGCGGTCGACTACCTCCTCAAGCCGGTGCGGCGGGAGCGGCTGCGCGGCGCGATCGACCGCGTGGATCAGGCCGCCGATCCGACGAAGGGCGACGACGAGGTGCTGTCGGTCACGGTCGGGTCGACCGTGCGGTTCGTGCGGCGCAGCGAGGTGCGGTGGGTGCGGGCGCAGGGCGACTACGCGCGACTGCACACCGACGACGACGACCCCGGCCAGCTCGTGCGGATCCCCATGGCGGAGCTCGAGGCGCGGTGGGCCGACGCGGGGTTCCTGCGCATCCACCGCTCGACGCTCGTGCGCACGGCCGCCGTGACCGAGGCGCGGCTGTCCGGGGGAGAGCCGACGGTGGTGGTCGGCCGCACGGCCCTCCCGGTGAGCAGACGGCTCGTGCCCGCGGTGCGGGAGGCGCTCGTGCGCGGTGAGGCGCCGGCATGACCGGGTCTCCCGAGCGTGCGGCTCCGGAGCCCGCGGCGCGCGGTGCGGGGGAGCCCGCGAAGCGCGTGCGGGTCACGGCCGACCTCCCGCCCCGCGGCCCTGCGGCTCTCACGCGCGGCATCGCGCTGCCCGGGGCGCCGGTCGACGAGGCCGATGCGGTGTACGCCAGGGCGCTCCAGCGCAGTCAGCTGCGGCTCGCGCTCGGCACGGTCGCCGGGTTCGTGGTGGTCGTGGTCGCGATGACCCTGGCGATCGCGCTCGTGCCCGAGATCGACCGGGTCGTGCTGTGGGGCCTGCCGCTGTCGTGGCTGCTGCAGGCGTTCGCGTTCTACCCGGTCATCGTGGTGTTCGCGCTGCTGTATCTGCGCACGGCGGTCCGCAACGAGCGCCGCTACCGCGCCCTCCGGGACCGCGAATGAACGCGCTGCTCGACCTGCTCGGGGTCGCGCTGGTGGTGATCGCCACGCTGCTGATCGGCGTGTACGGCCTGCGGGTGTCGCGCACGACGAGCGACTTCTTCGTGGCGTCGCGCACCGTCCGGCCGGTGTGGAACGCCTCGGCCATCAGCGGCGAGTACCTGTCGGCCGGCACCTTCCTCGGGCTCTCCGGACTCGTGCTGCTCGACGGCGCGCGCGGCTTCTGGTTCCCGATCGGATACGCGGCCGGGTACCTGCTGGTGCTGGTGTTCGTCGCGGCTCCGCTCCGGCGCAGCGGGGCCTACACGATCCCGGACTTCGTGGAGGCGCGGCTCGGGTCGGCCTCGGCGCGACGCGTCACGAGCCTCGCGGTGCTCGTGATCGGGTGGCTGTACATCGTGCCGCAGCTGCACGGCGCCGGCATCACGCTGGTCGTGGTCGCGGGGTTGCCGGAGTGGGTGGGCGCCGTGACGGTCGCGGTGCTCGTGGCGGCGTCGGTCGCGGCGGGCGGGATGCGCGCGATCACCTTCGTGCAGGCGTTCCAGTACTGGCTCAAGCTCACGGCGCTGCTGGTGCCGGTGGTGTGCATCGCCTTCGCGCTCGGCGGCGGACCGCACGCGTTCGACCCGGCGCTCGTGTTCCCCAGCGAGGCGGGCCCGTCCGGCTTCGACGCGTACGAGACCGCGTCGCTGCTGCTCGCGCTGCTGCTCGGCACGATGGGACTGCCGCACGTGCTGGTCCGCTTCTACACGAGCCCGACCGGGGCGTCGGCGCGGCGGACGACCGTGATCGTGATCGCGATGGTCAGCGCCTTCTACGCCGTGTCGAGCGCGATGGGGCTGCTCGCCCGCATCGCCGCTCCCGACCTCGCGGTGCCGGGGGTGGCCGACACGGTGGTGCTGCAACTGCCCTCGCGCGTGTTCCCCGGACCGGGCGGAGAGCTGCTCACGGCGCTCATCGTCTCGGGCGCGTTCGCGGCGTTCCTGGCGACCTCGGCCGGGCTCGTGGTGTCGCTTGCGGGAGTGATCAGCCAGGACGTGTTCTCCGGGTCCGTCCGCTCGTTCCGCCTCTCCGCGGTGCTGTGCGCGCTCGTGCCGCTCGGGGTCGCGCTGCTCACGGCGCCCGCGGGGCTCGTGTCGAGCGTGGGCGTGGTGTTCGTGGTGGCCGCATCGACGCTGTCGCCCGTGGTGCTGCTGGGCGTGTGGTGGCGCGGGCTCACGGCCCGCGGGGCGGTGGCGGGGATGGTGTGCGGCGGCGTCGCGACCGGGCTGGCGCTGCTCGTGCACGCCGTGATCGACGGGGTCGGGGTCGCGGCGCCGTACCTCGCGCAGCCCGCGGCGTGGACGATCCCGCTGGCCACGGCCGTGACGGTCGCGGTGTCGCTGCTCGATCCGCGCGGCCCGTCGCCGCGCACGGACCGCTTCCTCGCCCGCGTGCACACCCCCGAACGCGGCTGACCGGAGGGCCGGGCGAACGCGCGGGATCAGGCGAACACGCGGGATCAGGCCGTGGTGGCCGGGGGTCCGCGCGAGCGCCTGAATCCGAGCGTGCCCGTGCGGGTCAGTCCGTGCGGGTCAGAGGTGCGGGTCAGAGGGTGCGGGTCAGAGGGTGCGGGTGCGCGGCAGGAGCCGGACGGGCGGGAGCGGCGGCGCGGGGATGCGCACGTCGTGCCCCTCGACCACACCGAACCGCGGGGACGCGGCCTCCCAGTCCTCGCGGGCGGCCGCGATCTCGTCGTGCGTGCGGCCGGCGAAGTTCCACCACATCACGATGTCCGACTCGAACGGCTCGCCGCCGAGCAGGAACAGCAGGGCGCCCTCGGTGCTGGTGACCTCGACCTCCGTGCGCGAATCGCCGAGGTACACCAGGGCGTTGCGCTGCATGGTGTGCTCGGACAGCGCGGCCTCGCCCTCGACCAGCAGCAGCGCGTGCTCCCACTCGGACCGCAGCGGCAGGCGCACGGTCGACCCGGCGGGCAGGACGACCTCGGCGCCCACGATCGGGGTGTGCACGGTCGCGGGGGAGCGTGTCGCGGCGAACTCGCCGAGCACGACGGTCGCCGTGGCGTCGGGCCCCTCGGTCGCGGGCAGCTGGATGGTCGGCAGGTCGGTGTGGCGTTCGAAGCCGCCATCGCCGTGCCGCGCCGACTCGGGCAGCACGACCCAGAACTGCAGCGCGTCGAGCGGGATCGGGTCGTCGCCGACGGAGTACTCGGAGTGGGAGATGCCGTTGCCGGCCGTCATCAGGTTCAGCTGCCCGCGGCGCAGGTCGGCGTCGCTGCCGAGCGAGTCGCGGTGACGGATCTCGCCGACGAGGGGCCAGGTCACCGTCTGCAGTCCGATGTGCGGATGGGGTTCGACGCGCATGCGGGTGTCGGCTGGTCCGAAGCGGTCGAGGAAGCACCAGGCGCCGATGGTCGGCAGGTTGCGGTGCGGGAGCACGCGCAGCACCGTCATGCCGCGCACACCCCCGAGCGGCACGTCGCGGGGCTCGAGGACGAGGCGGCGCTGCCCGATCATTCCGCCCGTCCGGTGGGATCGTCGTCGGAGCCGCCGGCGGACTCCCGCGGAGCCGACTCGTGCTGCGCCGACTTCTCCTGCGCCGACTCGTCCTGCACTGCGGCGTCCGGTGCCGCCGCGCCCTGGACCTCGGCGGGACGCTGCGGCCAGCGGATCTCGGCGCCGGGCACCTCGTGCGTCTGCAGGTACTTCGCGATGTAGGGGCACAGCGGCACGATCGCGTCGCCACGCCTCGCCGCGTCGGCCAGGGCCTCGGCGGCGAGCTTCCCGGCGAGCCCCTGACCCTGGAACGCCGGGTCGATCTCGGTGTGGATGAAGCGGATGGCGCCCGGCCTCAGCTGGAACTCGGCGAACCCGGCGAGCACGTCGTCGGAGCGGATCTCGTAGCGGGAGGCCTCGTCGTTGCGGGTCACGGAGATGTCGGTCATCGGGTGCTCCTTCGGGGTCTGGGTCCAACCTAACCCCGGTCGCGGTGGTGGGGACGGCCGCTGCCCGTGTCGGCCGGGGTCGTTACGCTGGAGGCATGCCGCAGACTCCCCGTGACCCGTACGAGGATCTGCCCTACGCCGACGAGCCCTGGGGCGACGGGTGGGAGCCGTCCGCGCCGCCGGAGCCGATGGACTGGGAGCCGCAGGGCGCGGGGTTCGAGCCGCCGCTCGACTGGGGCCCCGGTCCCACCACGCCGGTGACCGCGTCCCGTGCGCCGGCCGCGCCGTCCGTGCGCCGCGCGACGCCGAGCCGCTTCCCGACCGCCCGCGAGGCGCTGCACACGGTGTTCGGCTACGACGACTTCCGCGGCGATCAGGCCGCGATCGTCGAGCAGGTCATCGGCGGCGGCGATGCGGTCGTGCTCATGCCCACCGGTGGCGGCAAGAGCATCACGTACCAGGTTCCCGCGCTCGTGCGCGAGGGCACGGGCCTCGTGATCAGCCCGCTCATCGCCCTCATGCACGACCAGGTCGACGCGCTGCGCGCCAACGGCGTCAAGGCCGCGTACCTCAACTCCACGCAGTCGATCGACGAGCGCCGCGAGGTCGAGCGGGCCTACGTCGCGGGCGAGCTCGACCTCATCTACGTCGCCCCCGAGCGGCTGTCGAACGCGAACACCACGGCCCTGCTGCAGCGCGGCACCCTCAGCGTGATCGCGATCGACGAGGCGCACTGCGTGTCGCAGTGGGGCCACGACTTCCGCCCCGACTACCTCGCGCTGGGCGACCTGGGCGACCGGTTCCCCGGCGTGCCGCGCATGGCGCTCACGGCCACCGCGACCCGGGCCACGCACAAGGAGCTGACCGAGCGGCTGCACCTCGACCGCGCGCAGCACTTCGTCGCGAGCTTCGACCGCCCGAACATCCAGTACCGCATCGTCCCGAAGGTCGACCCCCGCACGCAGCTCGTGCAGTTCATCCGTTCGCAGCCCGAGGGTGCGGCGGGCATCGTGTACGCGCTGAGCCGCAAGTCGGTCGAGCAGACCGCGACCGCGCTGGCGGGGAAGGGCATCGACGCGCTGCCGTACCACGCGGGGCTGCCGGCCGAGGTGCGGGCCGCGAACCAGTCGCGCTTCCTGCGGGAGGACGGCGTGGTGATGGTGGCGACCATCGCGTTCGGCATGGGCATCGACAAGCCCGACGTGCGCTTCGTGGCGCACATCGACCTGCCCAAGTCGGTGGAGGGCTACTACCAGGAGACGGGTCGCGCGGGTCGCGACGGCGAGCCGTCGGTGGCGTGGATGGCGTACGGCCTCGGCGACGTCGTGCAGCAGCGCCGGCTGATCGACCAGAGCCCCGGCGACCGCACGTTCAAGATGCGCATGGGGCAGCACCTCGACGCGATGCTCGCGCTGTGCGAGACGGTCGAGTGCCGACGGCAGAACCTGCTCGGGTACTTCGGCCAGGAGTCGCAGCCGTGCGGCAACTGCGACACGTGCCTCGACGACACCGAGACGTTCGACGGGCTGATCCCCGCGCAGAAGCTGCTGTCGACGATCGTGCGCCTCCAGCGCGAGCGCAATCAGGCCTTCGGCGCCGGGCACCTGATCGACATCCTGCGCGGCGCCTCGACCGAGCGCATCCGCCAGCAGGGGCACGACCGCCTCGCCACGTACGGCATCGGCGGCGATCTGTCCGACCAGGACTGGCGCAGCGTCGTGCGGCAGCTGCTCGCCCGCGGCATCCTCGTGGCGCAGGGCGACTACGGCACGCTCGCGCCGGGAGAGGCCGCGGCCGGGGTGCTGCGCGGCGAGACCCCGGTGCCGCTGCGCAAGGACACGATCGGCCGCGCGACCTCGACCCCGCGTGCCCGCAAGGCCAGCGCCGCGGACGCGCTCGATGCGGGCGACCGGGAGCTGTTCGAGGCGCTGCGGGCGTGGCGGGCCGAGACCGCACGCGAGCAGGGGGTGCCGGCGTACATCGTGTTCGGCGACGCCACGCTGCGCGCCCTGGCCGAGCACCGCCCGGCGTCCGCCGCTGACCTGGAGGGCATCACCGGCATCGGCGCGAAGAAGCGCGAGGCCTACGGCGACGGGGTGCTCGCGGTCATCGCCGCGAATTGAGCCCCGGCTGTCGCGAGCCGACAAGCCGGACGGGGCACGACCCCCGAGGTTCTTGGAGGAAGAGGACAGCGGAGTTCTCCCGGGTTTGTGGCACACCTACCATGGAGGCACCGTCACTTCTCCGAGGAGGAACCCCCATGGTCGACGCTGCCGTCCGTCCTTCCACCGCCCCCGACGAGCCCCGTCGCGAGACGGAAGCTCCGCGCATCGATGTCGCCGCCGTCAACGACGCCCTCATGGGCACGTGGGCCGACGTGCGCCGTGAGGCCCGCGAGATGATCAAGGACCCGGCGTTCTGGCGTCAGGACGAGCTGGGCAAGGACGAGCACCGCGAGCGCGTGCTCAGCCAGCTGCACCTGCTGGTGGAGAACAAGGCCGTGCACCGCGCGTTCCCGAAGCGCTTCGGCGGCGAGGAGAACAACGGCGGCAACATCGCCGGGTTCGAGGAGCTCGTGGCCGCCGACCCCAGCCTGCAGATCAAGTCGGGCGTGCAGTGGGGCCTGTTCGGCTCGGCGATCCTGCAGCTCGGTACGGCGGAGCACCACGAGAAGTGGCTGCCCGGCGTGATGGATCTGTCGATCCCCGGCGCGTTCGCGATGACCGAGATCGGCCACGGCTCCGACGTCGCGGCGGTCGGCACCACCGCGACCTACGACCCGGAGACGGAGGAGTTCGTCATCCACACGCCGTTCCGCGGCGCGACCAAGGAGTACCTCGGCAACGCGGCCCTGCACGGCATCGCGGCGACCGTGTTCGCGCAGCTCATCACGAACGGCGTGAACCACGGCGTGCACTGCTTCTACGTGCCGCTGCGCGGGGACGACGGAAAAGACCTGCCGGGCATCGGCCGCGAGGACGACGGTCTCAAGGGCGGGCTGAACGGCATCGACAACGGACGGCTCTCGTTCGACCGGGTGCGCATCCCGCGCACGAACCTGCTGAACCGGTACGGCGACGTGGCCGCGGACGGCACGTACACCAGCGCCATCGACAGCCCCGGCCGCCGCTTCTTCACGATGCTCGGCACCCTGGTGCAGGGGCGTGTCTCGCTCGACGGCGCCGCATCCTGGGCGTCGGCGCTCGGCCTGTACATCGCCGTCACCTATGCCACCCAGCGCCGCCAGTTCGACGGGGCGGACGGCCAGGAGGTCGTGCTGCTCGACTACGGCAAGCACCAGCGCCGCCTGCTCCCGCGGCTCGCGACCACGTATGCGCAGATCTTCGCGCACGACGAGTTCCTGCAGAAGTTCGACGGCGTGTTCTCCGGGCGCACCGACACCCCGGGCGACCGGGAAGACCTGGAGACGCTCGCCGCGGCCCTCAAGCCGCTGTCGACCTGGCACGCGCTCGACACGCTCCAGGAGGCGCGCGAGGCGTGCGGCGGGGCGGGCTTCATGTTCGAGAACCGGCTCGTCGGCCTGCGGCAGGACCTCGACATCTACGTCACCTTCGAGGGCGACAACAACGTGCTCCTGCAGCTCGTCGGCAAGCGGCTGCTGACCGACTACGCCAAGCAGTTCCAGGGCAAGGACGCGGCGTACCTCGCCCGGTACGCCGTGGGCATGACCGCGGGGAAGGTGTTCCACGGTGCGGGCCTGCGCCAGCTCGGCCAGGCCGTGAGCGACTTCGGACAGGTCGCCCGTTCGGTGGAGCGCGGGCTGCGCGAGGAGCAGCAGCACGACCTGCTCGCCGGCCGCGTGCAGCAGATGGTCGCGGACATCGCCGGGCGGCTGCGCGCCGCCGGGAAGGACAAGACGCTCGGCGCCGAGCTGTTCAACCAGAACCAGACCGAGCTGATCGAGGCCGCCAGGGCGCACGGCGAGCTGCTGCAGTGGGAGGCGTTCACCGACGCTGTCCACGCGATCGACGACCCGGAGACGCGGAAGGTGCTCACGTGGCTGCGCGACCTCTTCGGTCTGCAGCTGATCGAGAAGCACCTGGCGTGGCACCTCATCCACGGACGCCTGTCGACGCAGCGCGCCGCCGCCGTGTCCAGCTACATCGACCGGCTGTGCGCCCGGCTGCGTCCGCACGCGCTCGACCTCGTCGACGCGTTCGGGTACGAGCCCGAGCACGTGCGCGCGCCGATCGCGAGCGGGGCCGAGAAGCAGCGTCAGGACGAGGCCCGTGCCTACTACGCCGATCTCGCGGCGTCTGGTCGGGCGCCGATCCAGGAGAAGGCGCTGAAGAAGCAGAAGCGCTGACGCGGTTCGCCGTTCACCACTCCTCGATCCCGCCTGGATCCGCCGCGATCCGGGCGGGATCGTCGCGTCCGGCGCGGTGTTCTGAGGAGGTGGGAACGGGCGTAGTCTCGGCAGGTACCGACCAGAGGAGCACCATGTCGTCCGTCATCGCCTACGCCGCCCCCGCCGAGGCCGCCCCGCTCGAGAAGACCGTGATCGAGCGGCGGGAGCTGGGGCCGCACGACATCCTCATCGACATCGCGTTCGCGGGCATCTGCCACTCCGACATCCACACCGTGCGCGGCGACTGGGGCCCGCAGCAGTACCCGCTGGCACCGGGGCACGAGATCACCGGCACGGTCGCGGCGGTGGGCTCCGAGGTCACGCGTCACGCCGTGGGCGACCGCGTGGGCGTGGGGTGCCTGGTGAACTCCTGCGGCGAGTGCCGGCAGTGCCGCCGCGGCGAGGAGCAGTACTGCGAGAACGGCGCCATCGGCACCTACGGCGCGGTGGACCGCGATGGCACGATCACCCAGGGCGGCTACGCGCAGCAGGTCGTGGTGACCGAGGGCTTCGTGCTGCGCATCCCCGACGCGCTGCCGCTCGACGCCGCGGCGCCGCTGCTGTGCGCGGGCATCACCACGTATTCGCCGCTGCGGCACTGGAAGGTCGGCCCCGGCACGCGCGTGGCAGTGGTGGGCATGGGCGGACTCGGGCACATGGGGGTGCAGATCGCGCACGCGCTGGGTGCCGAGGTGACCGTGCTGTCGCAGACCCTGTCGAAGCAGGACGACGGCCTGCGGCTCGGCGCCGACCGCTACTTCGCCACGAGCGACCGCGAGACGTTCCGCGAGCTGCGCGGGTCGTTCGACGTGATCCTCAACACCGTGAGCGCCGCGATCGACCTGCGCTCCTACCTGGGGCTGCTCGACGTGGACGGCACGCTGGTGTGCGTGGGCGCGCCGCCGGAGGCCCTGTCGGTGAACGCGGGCTCGCTCATCGCGGGGCGTCGCTCGATTGCCGGGTCGAACATCGGCGGCATCAGGGAGACGCAGGAGATGCTCGACTTCTGCGCCGAGCACGGCATCACCGCGCAGATCGAGGTCATCCCCGCGTCGGCGATCAACGAGGCGTACGAGCGCGTGCTCGCCTCCGACGTCCGCTACCGCTTCGTGATCGACGCCGCCACCTTCGCCGCCTGACCGCCTCCCGATCCCGCGCGACTGCTCCGTGCGAGATCGGAACCGTGCCGCGGAGGGGTCGGGAAGGCCCGCTTCCGATCCCGCATCCGGCGTGCGTGCGTGTCGGCGGTCGCCGGTAGCGTCGAGTCATGACCTCCCTCCTGATCGGCCCCGACCTCCGCGCGCGCTGCGCGTGGGTGGGCGACGACCCCGAGTACCGCCGCTACCACGACGAGGAGTGGGGCACCGCGCTGCACGGCGACCGGGCGCTGTTCGAGAAGATGGCGCTGGAGGGGTTCCAGGCCGGTCTCTCCTGGATCACGATCCTGCGTAAGCGTCCGCGGTTCCGCGAGGTGTTCGCGGGGTTCGAGCCGGAGGCGGTCGCCGCGTTCGACGAGTCCGATGTCGAGCGGCTGATGGGCGACGCCGGCATCATCCGCAACCGCGCCAAGATCGAGGCCACGATCGGCAATGCGCGCCTCGTCCGTGCGATGGCGGAGGGGGAGCTCGACGCGCTCATGTGGTCGTTCGCCCCGCCGGCGACCGGCGCCCGGCCGAGCTCGTTCGCCGAGGTCCCGGCGGTGACGCCGGAGTCGACCGCGCTGAGCAAGGAGCTGCGGCGCCGGGGCTTCCGGTTCGTCGGACCGACCACGATGTACGCCCTGATGCAGTCCGCCGGGATGGTCGACGACCACATCGCGGGGTGCTGGCGGGCGTAGCTCCGGCCGAGTGGGGAGATCTCCCCATCGAGCGATATTCTGCGACGTGGTTAGGATGTAGCAGTGTTCCGTGGGCCGTCGTGCCGCGGTGGAGTCAGTGTGAGACGACCCTGGGGGGGAACCGGGTATGAAGGCGTTGTCGTGGATGCGCGCGCGACCCAAGACGCTGGCGTCCGCCGCCGGGGTCACGGTGGGTGTGATCGCCCTCACCACGATGGCCTTCACGTATGAGGGCTTCCCTACCACCAAGGTCGACCTGAACGACGGTGGCGTCTGGATCACCAAGACCTCGAGCCTGCTCGTCGGGCACTTCAACCACGAGTCCACGATCCTCGACGGCGGGCTGCGCACCACCAGCGAGGACTACGACATCCTGCAGGACGCCGCGAACGTGCTGGTCGTCGACGAGAGCGCGTCCACCGTGACCGCGGTCGACCCGGCGCGCGTCTCGCTCGGCGACTCCGCCCTCATCCCCTCCACCGCGAAGGTCGCGCTCGGCGCGAACACCGCGGCGATCCTCGACCAGGACTCGGGCGACCTGTGGGTCGTGCCGGTCCGGGGCATCAACGCGTTCGAGATCGAGGCCGCGGAGCCCGTGGTCGAGCTCGGCGACGACTCCGACGTGACGGTCGCCCAGGACGGCACCGTGTTCGGGCTGTCGGGCGAGCGCGGCGAGGTCGTCACGGTCCCGGTCGACCCCGAGGGCGCGCCGCTCGACCCGTCCGCCGCGTCGGTGGGCGAGCTCGACCTGTCCGAGCGTCCGTCGATCACCGCGGTCGGCCGCACGCCGGTCGTGCTCGATGCGGCCGCCGGCGTCGTGACGAGCCCGGGCGGCTTCCGCACCGAGGTTCCGGGCGCCGCCGACGCCGTGCTGCAGCACGCCTCCGCCGAGACCGACGCGGTCGCCCTCGCCACGCCCTCCGCGCTGGTGCGCGTGCCGTTCGACGGCGGGGAGCCGGAGGAGACCTCGGCGGGAGCCGACGGCACGGCCGCGGCCCCCGTGTGGCTCCGCGGCTGCACGTATGGCGCGTGGGCGGGCTCGGCCACGTTCATCCGCGAGTGCCCGGGCGATGGCAACGACGTCAACGCCCCCATCGACGGCGCGGAGGACTCGTCGAGCCTCACGTTCCGCGTCAACCGCGACGTGATCATCCTCAACGACGCGGTCGGCGGCGCCGCCTGGCTCGCGAACGAGAGCCTGCAGCGCGTCGACAACTGGAACGACCTGACCCCGCCCGAGGGCGAGACCGAGAACCAGGACGACTCCACGGAGGAGACGGTCGAGACCACGCTGCCCGAGCGCAGCGAGGAGAACACCCCGCCCATCGCGGAAGACGACTCCTACGGCGTGCGACCCGGCGCGACCACGCTGCTGCCGGTGCTCGACAACGACAACGACCCCGACGGCGACGTGCTGGTCGCCGCGCTGGCCGAGGCGCAGCCGGGCATCGGCACGGTGCAGCCCATCAACAACGGCGGGGCGCTGCAGATCGCGGTCGACGAGAAGGCGTCGGGCACGGCCAGCTTCACGTACGAGGTCGACGACGGCCGCAAGGGCAAGGACACCGCGGTCGTCACCCTGACCGTGCGCGACTGGAGCGAGAACGCCGCGCCGGAGCCCAAGCGGAAGACCTCGCTGGCGGTGGAGACCGGCGGCACGATCTCGTACAACATCCTCCCCGACTGGATCGACCCCGACGGCGACGACATCTACCTCAAGGAGGTCATCCCCGCGCCGGGCGACGAGGTCGACTTCAGCCGCGACGGGCAGATGACGTACAAGGCGACCGCGAGCCTGCAGGGCCGCAAGGACGTGATGGTGACGGTCGCCGATGCGACCGGCGAGTCCACGTCCGCCACGATCGCGCTCGACGTGCGCCCGCAGGGCTCGACCAACCCGAAGACCAACGCCGACCACGTGGTGACCCGCGCGGGGGAGCAGATCACGGTCGCCCCGCTCACGAACGACACCAGCACGAGCCGGGAGCAGCTGCGCCTGAGCCGCGTGCTCGACACCGCGGGCGCCACGATCCAGCCCGACTTCCCCAACAAGACCTTCACGTTCCTGGCCCAGAACCCGGGCGTCTACTACGTGCAGTACCAGGTGACGACGGGGCCGAAGAACGGCGAGGGGCTCGTGCGCGTCGACGTGATGCCCGAGTCCGAGACCGACCTGCCGCCGGTCGCCGTGCGCGACGTGGCACTGCTGCCCACCGGCGGCGACGTGCTGCTGGGCGTGCTCAACAACGACACCGACCCCGCCGGCGGCATCCTCGTGGTGCAGTCCGTGTCGATGGACCCCAGCACGGGCATCTCGGTGTCGGTGCTGAACCACGAGACCCTGCGCATCACCGACCAGGGCGCGCTCGACGAGCCGGTGCGCATCGGCTACCGCATCTCGAACGGCTCGAAGTCGGCCGACGGCGAGGTCGTGGTCATCCCGATCCCCGCACCCGACGAGATCCTGCCCCCGATCGCCAACCCCGACACGGCGACCGTGCGCGCGGGCGACGTCGTGACGATCCCCGTGCTCGACAACGACTCCCACCCGAGCGACGACGTGATGCACGTCGAGCCGGAGCTGGTCGAGACGGTCGACCCGGAGGACGGCGAGGCCTTCGTGTCGCAGGACGAGGTGCGCTTCAAGGCGGGCACCGAGCCGAAGACCGTCTACCTCACGTACGAGGTGGCCGACTCGCGTCAGCAGAAGGCCGCCGGCTACGTCACGATCCAGATCCTCCCGGTGGATGTGGAGAAGAACGCCGCCCCGCGTCCGCAGGACCTCACGGCCCGTGCGCTCGCCGGCAGCGAGGTGAACATCGCGGTGCCGCTCGACGGCATCGACGCCGACGGCGACTCGGTCGAGCTGCTGGGCATCGATTCGAGCCCGCGCAAGGGCCGCATCACGACCGTCGGACCCAACTACTTCACCTACGAGGCCGGCTCCGAGTCGTCGGGGGTGGACACGTTCACCTACCGGGTGCGCGACCGCCTGGGCAAGGAGGGTGTCGCGACGATCCGCGTGGGCGTCGCTCCGGCCGAGCAGATCAACCAGCCGCCGTACGCCGTGAAGGACGCCGTGGTCGTGCGGCCCGGCCGCGAGATCGCCGTCCCGGTGCTCGCCAACGACTCCGACCCCGAGGGCGACAAGGTCTCGCTCGTGAAGGACGGGCTCGAGGTGCCGGAGGGCCTGGAGGGCCGCGTCTCGGGCGACCGCGTGATCGTGAAGGTGCCCGACCGCGAGATGGAGACGTCGCTGCAGTACACGGTGAGCGACGCCCGGGGCGCCACGGCCACCGCGACCCTGCAGATCACGGTCGACGAGGACGTGCCGCTGCAGGCGCCCGTCGCCCGCGACGACCGGCTCCAGCCGTCCGACCTGAAGGACGGCGGGCTCTCGGCCGACCTCGAGATCCTCAAGAACGACGAAGACCCGGACGGCACCAAGGACCGGCTCGACGTGGAGGTGGGCGCGGGCGGCACGCTGCTGGAGAACGGCAAGGTGCGCGTCACCGTCACCGACGAGCTGCAGCTGATCCGCTACACCCTCACCGACCCGGACGGCCTCCAGGCGTCCGCGTTCATCTTCGTGCCGTCGCGCGACGGCCTGCGCCCGACCCTCACCTCCACCAAGCCGGTCGAGGTCGTCAGCGGCGAGACCAAGGACCTGCCTCTGTCGGAGTACGTCACGGTCGCGGGCGGCGGCGACGTGCGCATCACCGAGAAGGCGAAGATCAGCGCCAACAACGCGGACGGCTCGGACCTGCTCAAGGACGCGAGCACCCTGGTCTACACCTCGGCGCCCGGCTACTTCGGCCCCGACGCGCTCACGTTCGAGGTGACCGACGGCGACGGACCGGACGACCCCGAGGGGCGCAAGGCCACGCTGAGCATCCCGATCAACGTGCTGCCGCCGGAGAATCAGCAGCCCACGTTCATCGGCGGTCAGGTCAACGTCGCCCCGGGTGAGGACGCGACCCCGCTCGACCTCGCCGCCCTCACCGACGACCCCGACCCGGAGGACGAGGGCAAGCACGAGTACTCCCTCGTCGGCGGAGACGGCAAGGGCATCTCGGCGCGCATCGACGGCGACCGGCTGCTGGTCGAGGCGTCGTCGAACGCCAAGAAGGGCACCAGCGCCTCGCTCACGATCCGCGTATCCGACGGCGAGACCGAGCCGATCGAGGGCACCGTGACCGCGACCGTCACGGCCTCCACACGGGCGATGCCCGCCGCCAACACCGACACGATCTCCGAGGCCGACGCCGGGAAGACCATCACGGTGCCGGCGCTCGCGAACGACTTCAACCCGTTCCCGGAGACCCCGCTGAAGATCGTCGGCGCGGTGACCGAGTCGGGTCGCGGCGAGGCCTCGTTCACCGAGGACGAGGTGCGCGTGACCCCGGCCGAGGGCTTCGTCGGCACGCTGGTGGTGCGCTACCGCGTGCAGGACGCGACGGAAGACGTGGACCGCGAGGTGAACGGACAGATCGTGGTCACGGTGCAGGACGTGCCGGCGGCCCCGGGCACCCCGGTCGTGACGAGCGTGCAGGACCGCACCGTGGTGGTGTCGTACTCGGCCCCGTCGAACAACGGCGCCGAGATCACGAAGTACACCGTGAAATCGGTCGGCGGCGGCGCGTACTCGAAGGAGTGCGCCTCCACCACCTGCACGCTGGACGGCCTGACCAACAACGTCGAGTACACGTTCCAGGTGACCGCGACCAACCGCGTCGGCGAGTCCGAGCCGTCGGGCGTCTCCGAGGTCGCGCGTCCCGACGCCCGCCCGGACACCCCGAACCCGCCGACCCTCGACTTCGGCGACAAGTCGCTCAAGGTCGCGTGGACGACGCCGACGACCCCCGGCTCTCCCGTCGAGCGGTACACGCTCGAGATCTCCCCCGCGCCGCCCTCCGGCATCACGCAGAAGGAGGCCACGGGCAACTCGCTCACGTGGGAGGGGCTGGAGAACGGCTCGAACTACCAGGTGCGCGTGCAGGCGCACAACCGCGCCCCCGACCCGTCGAGCTGGAGCGGCTGGTCGGCCTCCGAGATCCCCGCGGGACCCCCGCTCGCGGCCGGCGCTCCCTCCACGAAGGAGCTCGAGCCGGTGTCGGGCCAGGCGCAGATGCTCGTGAGCTGGAACCCGCCGGACAAGAACGGCGACGCGATCCGCGGGTACGAGCTCCAGGTGATCTCCGGCGGCCAGACGGTCCGCACCCTCACGCCGGGCGCGCAGGCGACCAGCCAGGCCGTGACCGTGCCGACGTCGGAGTCCGCGTACACGTACCGCATCCGCGCCTACAACAAGGCCGGCTGGGGCGAGTGGAGTGCGCCGTCGGCCCCGCGCCGCGGTGTGATCGCGCCCGGAGCACCGACCAGCCTGACGGTCACCGCGGAGCTGGACAGGGCCCTCGACATCTCGTACCGGGAGGGCTCGCGCAACGGTGCCACGACGAACGAGGTCACGTACCAGTACCGGCTCAACGGCGGCAACTGGAACACCCTCTCCGGCACCCGCATCGGCGGTCTCACGAACGGCCAGAACTACCGCATCGAGGTGCGGGCGGTCGCCACCGTCGACGGCGTCACGTACGCCGGGGCCGTGTCGAACTCCGCGACAGGGAACCCGTACGGTGCACCGCATCAGCCCGGTGCGAGCGCGAGCGGTGGCGCGACCCAGGTGGAGCTGCGGTGGAACGCCAGCGGCTCCCCGAACGGCCGCGACATCAAGGTCGTGCAGATCAGCATCGACGGCGGCGGCTGGGAGAACGTCGGCATCTCCGGTTCGCGCACGGTCGGCAACGGCTACAACCAGGGCCACAGCATCCGCGTGCGTGCGCAGGACGCCGCGGGGCAGTGGACGCCCGAGAACTCGGCATCGGCGAGCTCCGGCCCGCCGCCCGCGCCGCGCGCCTGGGTCAGCCGAGGCACCGCCGGCTACTGGCCGGGGCAGTGCACCGACGGCACGTGCGCCAAGTTCGTCGTCAACACCCAGAACTTCCCCGCCGGCACCTACCAGGTGTGGTGCAACAGCAACGCGCCCACCGCGGGACCGCGGTTCGCCGGCGGCAGCAGCTGGTACATCCCCGCCAACGGCGCGGTCGAGCTCGGCTGCTTCCACGGTGCGGGCGGCCGCGGCTACGAGGTGTGGGTCACGATCGGCGGCACCGACTACGAACGACGCCCCTGGTAGCGGGCACCCCTTCCCCCGAGAGAGCACAGGACAACCCATGACAATGACCCCCGAGCAGGCCGCCTGGTTCCACGGCACCTTCACGCGCCTGGTGGAGAACGTCGACAAGGCGGTGCAGGGCAAGCGCGAGATCGTCGGGCTCGTGCTCGCCTCGATGCTGGCCGAGGGCCACGTGCTGCTGGAGGATGCCCCCGGCACCGGCAAGACGAGCCTCGCGAAGGCGCTCGCCGCGACCGTGCAGGGCACCAGTGCGCGCATCCAGTTCACGCCCGACCTGCTGCCCTCCGACGTGACCGGTGTGACGATCTACGACCAGCAGTCGCACCGCTTCGAGTTCCACAAGGGCCCGATCTTCGCGTCGATCGTGCTCGCCGACGAGATCAACCGCGCCTCGCCGAAGACGCAGTCCGCGCTGCTGGAGGTCATGGAGGAGTCGCGGGTCACGGTCGACGGCGTGACGCACGAGACGGGCCGCCCGTTCCTCGTGATCGCCACGCAGAACCCGGTCGAGCAGGCGGGAACGTACAAGCTGCCGGAGGCGCAGCTCGACCGCTTCCTGATCAAGACCTCGATCGGATACCCCGACCTCGCGGTGACCGAGAGCATCCTCGCCGGGGCGTCGGACCGCAACCCGTCGGCCGGGCTGTCGGCCATCATCACCACGAGCGCTGTGGCCGACATGGCCGACCTGGCCGCGACCGTGCACGTCGAGCCCGCGGTGCTGCGCTACGTGGCCGAGCTCGCCGAGGCCACCCGTGCCGACGGCGCGATCCGGCTTGGCGTCTCGGTGCGCGGTGCGATCGCCATGGTCCGCATCGCCAAGGTGTGGGCGGCGGCGCAGGGCCGCCACTACGTGCTCCCCGACGACATCAAGGCGCTCGCCCGCCCCGTGTGGCAGCACCGTCTGCTGCTCGACGCCGAGGCCGAGTTCGCCGGCACCAGCAGCGACACCGTGATCGCCCGCGTGCTCGACGGCGTCGCAGCCCCCCAGGCCCGAGCGGCGGCCTGATGACGGCGGAGGCTCTGCAGGCGCCGCCCGCGCCGACCGACCGCGACGCCGGCTGGCGGGACATCGCGGCGGTCCTCGGCGCGCGCGCCCTGTCGCGCCTCCGCCTCATGGCCGCGGCCGTGCGCCCTCTGGCGTGGGTGCTGATGGGCCTCGCCGTCGGGTTCTGGATCCTCGGGCAGGTCGCGGGGTGGGCGGAGTTCACGATCGCCGCGGTCGTGATCGCGATGGCCGTCGCCGTGTGCGCGCTGTTCCTGATCGGTCGCACGGCCTACGACGTCTCGCTCGACCTCGCCCGCACCCGTGTCGTGGTGGGGGAGCGGGCCGTGGGCGCCCTCACGCTCGCGAACCGGGGCTCGCGCGCCATCCTCCCGTCGCGCGTGGTGCTGCCCGTCGGCTCCGGCCGCGGCGAGTTCGGCATCCAGCGCCTCGCGCCGGGCGAGGAGGCGGAGGAGCTGTTCGCGATCCCCACGCACAAGCGCGGCGTGGTCAAGGTCGGGCCGGTGAGCGTGGTGCGCGGCGACCCGCTCGGCCTGTTCGAGCGTGCGCACCGCCGCGACGAGCCGGTCGACCTGTTCGTGCACCCCCGCACGGTGCTGTTCGACGGGCAGTCGCTCGGCTACCTGCGCGACCTGGAGGGCCTGCCCGCCGCCGACCTGTCGCGCGACGACGTGTCGTTCCACGCGCTGCTGGAGTATCAGCCGGGCGACGACCTGCGCCACGTGCACTGGCGCTCCACGGCCCGTACCGGGACCATGATGGTGCGCCAGTACGAGGAGACGCGCCGCTCGCACTTCGTGATCGGGCTGTCGCGCTCGACGGCGGAGTACGCGACCGACGACGACTTCGAGCTGGCGATCTCGGCGGCGGGATCGATCGGCCTGCGGGCGCTGCGCGACTCGCAGCGCGTCGACATGCGCGTGCAGGGGCGCGAGCTCCCCTCCGGCACCGGCAAGCAGCTGCTCGACTCGCTCTCGGCCGTCGAGGGCAGCAAGCCCAAGGAGGGCGGCATCGCCGAGCTCGCGGGGGTGGTCGCCGCGACCATGCCGCTGGCGAGCGTGGTGGTGCTCGTGTGCGGGTCGCGCGTGCGCGCGGACGACCTGCGGCTCGCCTGCTCGCGCCTGCCGTTCGGCGCCCGCGTGCTCGCCGTCGTCGCCGACACCTCGGTGGACACCCCGGCGCTGCGCCGCATCGGCGACGCCGACGTGGTGACGGTCGGCGCGCTGGCACAGATCCCCCTCGCCCTGCAGAAGGTGCTCGCATGACCGCGCCCGCCACCGCCGCCCCCGCCCCGGTCGCGCTGCCGCTGCGCCGCTGGATCCTCGACCTCGGGGCGACCGCGCTGCTGGTGCTCACGGCGCTCGTCGGCTTCTGGCCCACGTTCGCCGGGCCCTCGTTCCTGCCCGCCGTGGTCGGCGGGGTCGTGCTGGGCCTCGCGATCGCGGCCGTGTCGGCGTGGCGCCGCTGGGGCATCCTGATCGTCGCGGGCCTCACGGTCGCGGCGTACTTCGTGTTCGGCGGGGCCCTCGCGCTTCCGCACACGGCACTGCTCGGGGTGGTGCCGTCGCTGGAGACGCTGCAGAAGCTCGCGCTCGGCACCGTCACATCGTGGAAGCAGCTGCTCACCACGGTCGCCCCGGTCGCGGCCGCCGACGGCCACCTGGTGGCACCGTTCCTGCTGGCGCTGGTGACCACGACCCTCACGGCCTCGCTCGCGCTGCGGCTGCGGTCGGTCGCGTGGGCGCTGATCCCGGCCGGCGTGCTGCTGATGCTGGTGATCGCGCTCGGCACGCCCGAACCCGCGTTCCCGCTCGTGCAGGGCCTGGTGTTCGCGCTGGTCAGCATGGCCTGGCTGGCGCTGCGGCAGCTGTGGGCGCCGCAGAACATGGCCGTGTCGGTGAGCGAGGTCGACCCCGCCCGTGCCGCGCACATGCGGATGCGGCGGCTGCTGGCCGGTGTCGCCGTGCTCGCGGTGGCCGGCGGGGCGGGCGTGGCCACGAGCGCCCTCGCCGCGCCCGCGCAGCCGCGGCACGTGTTCCGCGACGTGATCATCCCGCCGTTCGACATCCGCGACTACCCCAGCCCGCTGCAGGCGTTCCGCAAGAACGTGCGCGACGAGGCCGACGAGACGCTGTTCACGGTGCAGGGGCTGCCCAAGGGCGCCCGCATCCGCACGGCCGTGATGGACCAGTTCGACGGCATGGTCTACAACGTCACCGACGGCGGACCCACGTCGTCGAGCGCCTTCGCCCCGCTGCGCTCGGCCATGGCGCCCGAGGCGGAGGGCGTCCCGGTGACGCTCAAGATCGCGATCGACGGCTACCGCGGGGTGTGGATGCCCACGGCCGGGCAGCTCGACGAGATCCGGTTCGACGGCGACCGCGCGGAGGACCTGCGCCGCGGCACCTACGTCAACACCTCGACCGGGACCGCGGTCGCCACCCCGACGCTGGAGAAGGGCGACGAGTACGCCGTCGACGCCGTGATCCCGACGCAGCCCGACGACGAGCAGCTCGCCGAGGTGCCGTTCGGCCGCGTGACCATGCCGAAGCCCAGCAACGTGCCCGAGGAGCTCACCGCGCTCGCGGCCGAGACCGTGTCGGGGGCGGAGAGCCCGATCGAGCAGGTGCGGGCGCTGGAGAACTTCCTCTCCGAGGGCGGGTTCTTCAGCCACGGCCTGGAGGGCGAGGTGCTGTCGCGCGCCGGTCACACGGCCGAGCGCATCTCGACCCTCATCGGCGGCGAGCAGATGATCGGCGACGACGAGCAGTACGCGGTGGCGATGGCGCTGCTGGCCGGACAGCTCGACATCCCGGCGCGCGTCGTGATGGGGTACTACCCCGACGAGGAGCAGGCGGGCGAGGCCGTGTTCGAGGCGACCGGCGACACCGTGCACGCCTGGGTCGAGGTGAACTTCGACGGGATCGGGTGGGTGACGTTCAACCCCACGCCGCCCGAGGACCAGGTGCCGAACGACCAGAACACCAAGCCGCGCGTCGACCCGAAGCCGCAGGTGCTGCAGCCGCCGCCTCCGCCGCAGGAGCCGGTCGACCTGCCGCCGACCCTGCCGGACGACCGCGAGTCGGAGGACGAGAGCCTCAACCTCGCGGGCATCATCGGCGCGATCCTGCTGATCGGCGGGATCTCGCTGGCCGTGATCGCGCTGCTCATGTCGCCGTTCATCGTGATCGGGGCGTGGAAGGCCGCGAGGCGCCGGGCGCGGCGATCGGCCGCGCGCACCGCCGACCGCATCAGCGGCGGGTGGGATGAGCTCACCGACCGCGCGGTCGACTACGGTGCGCGGCTCGCCCCGGGCGGCACCCGCGGCGAGGAGGCGGCCGTGGTCGCGTCGACGCTGACGGTGCCGCAGGTCACGACCCTCGCCGAGCGCGCCGACGCCGAGGTGTTCGGGCCGACGGAGCCGACGGCGCAGGACGTGGACGCCTTCTGGAGCGAGGTCGACGAGATCGTCGGCGGCCTCGGCGAGCAGGCCGGGTTCTGGAAGCGCGTCAAGGCGCGGCTGAGCCTGCGCTCGCTGCTCGGCGGCACCGCGGTGTCGCAGGGCTTCCAGAGCCTGAAGGAGGCGGCGGCCGCGCGCGTGCGCCGCGAACCTGGCACCATCAAGAGCAACGACGAGACGCCCCCGCCGTCGACCGAGAGTGAGACCCCATGACGCCGCCCGCGCTCACGCAGATCGCGCCGATCTCCCGCCGGGTGATCGCCTACGTCATCGACGCCGCGATCGCGGCGGGCCTCGGCATCCTGCTCGGCGGCGGTCTGCTGGTGGCCACCTCGCTGTCGGGCGGCCTGGAAGCCTCGCTCCTGACGCTGCTGATCGGCGGCCCGATCGTGAGCCTCGTGCTGCTGGCGTGGTTCGTCGTCTACACCGTGATGCAGGCCGGAAAGGGCTCGATCGGCATGCGCGCGCAGGGTCTGCGCCTGGCCACCGCGGCGGACGGTGCCCCGCTGGGCTTCGGTCGTGCCCTGCTGCGCAACATCGTCTTCGGTCTGGCCGGTGCGATCGTGGTGGGCTACTTCAGCCCGCTGTTCGACGGCTCCGGACGCTTCCAGGGCTGGCATGACAAGGCCGTCGGGTCGCTGATGCTCGACGCGCGGGTCGCGGCACCCGAGCCCGAGCCGGAGCCGGAGCCCGTGGTCGAGGCCCCGCCGCTGCTGCCCGCCCCGTCGTTCGAGCGGCTGCCCCCGGCACCCATGCCCGGGTTCGCGCCCGCCGGTGCGCCCGCAGCACCCGAGCCCGCGGTGTCGGCGGTTTCGGCCGTGGAGCCGGTGACGCCCGCGGCACCCGCGCCCGCTCTTCCCGCGCAGGACTCCGGGATGATCGCGTACGTCCCCGGCATCACGCAGGACTCCCGCCCCGCGCGGCCTGCGGCACCTGCGGCTCCGGCTCCTGCGGCTCCTGCGGCTCCGGCTCCGGTGGCGCCTCCGGCTCCCGCGGCGGCGACTCCGGCGGCGGCTCCC
>NZ_SSDQ01000071.1:0-80260 GCF_004794315.1 Microbacterium sp. PF5
CCCGCGGCGCCGCGCGAGGGCGAGGTCACGATCCGCGTCCGCGCGGCCGGGGTGAATCCGGCCGATGCGAAGCATGTCGCGGCAGCTCGTCCGGGGGTCGAGTTCCCGGTGCCGATCGGCTACGAGGTGTCGGGCGAGCTCACGGCCATCGGCCCCGCGACCCGTATCGGTTCCGGTGAGGCCGCGGTCGGCGACGAGGTCGTGGCCTTCCGCGTGCAGGGCGGTTATGCGACCGAGGTGACCGTGCCCGCCGCGAAGGTCTTCGCGAAGCCGACGACGCTCACGCACCCCGAGGCCGCGAACCTCCTGCTGGTCGGCACGACCGCGGCCGAGATGCTCGCGGTCACCGGGGCGGCACCGGGCGAGACGGTCCTGCTGCACGGGGCGTCGGGAGCGGTGGGGGTCAGCGTGCTGCAGCAGGCCGCGCTGCGCGAGGTGCGAGTGATCGGCACCGCCGCGCCGGACCGCTTCGATGAGGTACGACGCTTCGGGGGGATCCCGGTCGCGTACGGCCCGGGTCTCGCCGACCGGGTGACCGAGCTGGCGGACGGACCGATCGCTGCGGCGCTCGACGCCGTGGGCACCGACGAGGCGATCGACGTGTCCCGCGCCCTGGTGGCCGATCACCGCCGCATCGTCACGATCGCGAACTTCGCGCGGGCCTCCGCCGACGGGCTTCTGGCGATCGCAGGGTCGATGCCCGACAGCGCCCGCTTCCGCGATGAGGTGCGCAGCGAACTCCTCGCGCTCGCGCAGAACCGCGACCTCGTCGTCCCGGTCGCCCGCACGTTCCCGCTCGCCGAGGCACCGGCCGCGCACCGGCTGCTCTCCACCGGTCACCCCGGCGGCAAGCTCGCGCTGATCCCCGAGGACCGCTGATCCCCGAGGACTAGTCGACCTCGCGCAGCAGCGACTCGACGATCACCACGCCGTCTCCGTACTCGGCGTCGGCCGCGCGCTGGAGCGTGCCGTCGTCCCATGAAACCTGCAGCCACACGTACCCACGGTCGGTGACGACGAAGACCGCCCCGGGTCCGAGCCGCGCCGCGATGTCCTCCTGCACCCTGGTCAGCTCGCCCTCCGGGGTGATGCCCGTCTTCCCGCCCGTCGGATCCTCCGGCGCCACCGGGTCGAACAGGGCGAGGAGGATCGGCGGATCCGAGACGGTCAGACGCTCACCGTCGAAGGTGCCGTACACCGCGTACGACCCCCACCGCGTGTCACGCGCGCTCACACTGCCGTCGACGCCGTCCCACGTCCAGTCGTCGAGCGGCACGCCGGCGCACTGCGGAGGGGACGAATCCATGACCGCGCCGAGGCAGAGCGTGGGGCCGTCCGTTCCGTCGATCACGGTGCCCGTTCCGAGCACGCGGCCTTCCGGGGGCGTGGGGTGCGCGTCTTCCAGCCGCTGGTCGGAGGGCACGGTGGTGCTGGTCGGTGGGAGGGTCGCACGGGGTCCGACCGCGCACCCGCTCAGGGTGACCGCTGCGGTCACGGTGGCGGCGACGAGGAGCAGGCGACGCGAGGAAGGGCTCATGTCCATCAGTGTCCCGCGTCGGCTCATCGTCTCAGCGCGGTCGAAACGGCCGCACCGACCCTGCTAGCATGGCGCCATGCCTTTCGGCGGTCTGCTTCTTCTTAGCTGCCGCGACGAGTCCTGACACTAGGGCCTTCCTCGTCGCGGCGCTTGTGTTGGCCCGTCCATTCCGACGAAGAGAAGTAGCCCATCATGCAGAACACTCAGCGCCCGTCCGCGATGCCGATCCACAAGTACCGGCCCTTCCACGAGCAGATCACCGTCCACCTGCCCGACCGCACGTGGCCCGACGCCCGCATCACCGAAGCCCCGCGCTGGTGCGCGGTCGACCTCCGCGACGGCAACCAGGCCCTCATCGATCCGATGTCCCCCGAGCGCAAGCGCGTCATGTTCGAGCTGCTCGTGAGCATGGGGTACAAGGAGATCGAGGTCGGCTTCCCCTCGGCCAGCCAGACCGACTTCGACTTCGTGCGCCAGCTCATCGAAGAGAACCTGATCCC
Organism: Microbacterium sp. PF5; assembly: GCF_004794315.1. Lineage (NCBI taxonomy): Bacteria > Bacillati > Actinomycetota > Actinomycetes > Micrococcales > Microbacteriaceae > Microbacterium > Microbacterium sp. PF5. The sequence continues at coordinate 2,038 of NZ_SSDQ01000071.1, forward strand.
CGACGACGTCACGATCCAGGTGCTGACCCAGGCGCGCGAGCACCTGATCGCCCGCACCTACGAGGCCATCGCCGGCGCGAAGCAGGCCATCGTCCACCTCTACAACTCCACGAGCGTGCTGCAGCGCGAGGTGGTCTTCCGCACCGACAAGCAGGGCATCATCGACATCGCCCTCGAGGGCGCCCGCCTGTGCCGGAAGTTCGAGAAGACGATCCCCGACACGCAGGTCTACTACGAGTACTCGCCGGAGAGCTACACGGGCACCGAGCTCGAGTTCGCGGTCGACGTGTGCAACCAGGTCATCGAGATCTTCGAGCCGACGCCCGACCGCAAGGTGATCATCAACCTGCCTGCCACGGTCGAGATGGCCACGCCGAACATCTACGCCGACTCGATCGAGTGGATGAGCCGCCACCTGGCCCACCGCGAGAACGTGATCCTGTCGCTGCACCCGCACAACGACCGGGGCACCGCGATCGCCGCCGCCGAGCTGGGCTACATGGCCGGCGCCGACCGCATCGAGGGCTGCCTGTTCGGCAACGGCGAGCGCACGGGCAACGTCGACCTGGTGGCACTGGGCATCAACATGTTCACGCAGGGCATCGACCCGCAGATCGACTTCAGCGACATCGACCAGGTCAAGCGCACGGTCGAGTACTGCAACCAGCTGCCCGTGCCGGAGCGCAGCCCGTGGGCCGGCGACCTCGTGTTCACGGCGTTCAGCGGCTCGCACCAGGACGCGATCAAGAAGGGCTTCGAGGCGATGGCGGCGAAGGCCGACGCGCAGGGCGTCACGGTCGACGAGATCGAGTGGGCCGTGCCCTACCTGCCGGTCGACCCGAAGGACCTGGGCCGCTCGTACGAGGCCGTCATCCGCGTGAACTCCCAATCGGGCAAGGGCGGCGTCGCCTACCTGCTGAAGTCCGACCACGCGATCGATCTGCCCCGCAAGCTCCAGATCGAGTTCTCCGGCGTCGTGCAGGCCAAGACCGATGCCGAGGGCGGCGAGGTGACGAGCGAGCAGATCTGGTCGATCTTCACCGACGAGTACCTGCCGGCGACCGACACCGAGGCGAAGTGGGGCCGCTTCGAGCTGCTGGCCACGCAGACCCGCAGCGACATGTCGGGTGACGTGGTGCTCGACGTGGTGCTGCGCGACGACGACCAGGAGGTCGCGGTCTCCGGCAACGGCAACGGTCCGGTGGCCGCGTTCGTCGAGGTGCTGCGCGGACAAGGTTTCGACATCACGGTGTACGACTACGTCGAGCACGCTCTCAGTGCGGGCGGTGACGCGCAGGCTGCGGCCTACGTCGAGCTGCAGGTGGGCGACCAGCGTCTGTGGGGTGTCGGCATCGACGGCGACATCTCGACCGCGTCGCTCAAGGCGATCGTGTCGGGTGTGAACCGGTCGATCCGCACGCGCCAGCAGGAGCTCGCGGCGGTCTGAGGTCGCACCACGGAAGCGGCCGGGTCCCGAGGGCCCGGCCGCTTCCGCGTGCTCCGGCGGGTGGTCAGACCCACTGCACCAGCTGCCAGATGAGGCTGTTGGGGTCGGCGAACTGGCAGTAGCGCTCGCCCCACGGCTCGGTCTCCGGCGGTGTGACGACGCGGGCGCCGGCGGCGGCGATGCGGGCGAAGGCGGCGTCGAGGTCGTCCACGACGAACACCAGCAGCGTGCCCTGGCCTGCCGATCCGGCGATCTCCTCCGGGCGGAACGTGGGGAGCCCGGTCTGCAGGAAGATCAGGTTCGGCGGGGAACCGGGGTGCTCGAGCGACACGAAGCCCTCGGCGGACATGGCCTCCGTGAATCCGAAGTGGGTGGTGGCGAAGGCTGCGGAGGCGGCGATGTCGGGCACGTTGAGCGAGAGGGCGGTCTGGGTGATGTTCATGGGTCTCCTGTTCTAAACAACGTACAACGTACAGGGTTAAGTGCGCCGACGGCTAGGCTATTCCCGATGGCGAAGAATCTGGTCGATCTGCTGTGGCGTGACAGTGCCGCTGAGACCTCGTCGCGCCGTGGACCGCGAGCCCGCCACTCCACCGACGACGTCGTGACGCGCGCGATCGACCTGGCCGATGCCGACGGCCTCGCCGCGGTCACCATCCGCGCTCTGGCCCAGGCATTGGGCCTCACCCCGATGTCGATCTACACGCACGTCAACAGCCGGGCGGATCTGCTCGTGCTGATGGCCGACGCGGTCCACGGACAGCGCGCACCGTCGGGCGATGCCGACGGGTGGCGAGCCCGCGTCCGCCTCGTCGCCGCGCACAACCTCGCCCTCTACCGCGCGCACCCCTGGCTGCTCGACGTGCACGACCCGCGCACCGCTTTCGGCCCCGGGACCATCGCGACGTACGACCGCGAGCTCCGCGTCTTCGACGGGCTCGGCCTCGACGACGTGGAGCGCGATGCGGCCCTCACGTTCGTGCGGGAGTTCACGCGGTCCGCCGCCGCACGCCTGCGTGACGCCGCGGAAGCGGAGGACTTCGCGCCGATCTGGGCGGACGCCGCTCCGCGGCTCGCGGGCTACCTCGGCGACGACTACCCCCTGGCGCAAGCCGTGGGCCGGGCCGCTGGCGAGGCCATGGGCGGCCCGTCCGATGCGGACGCGGCCTGGGAATTCGGGCTCGCGCGCGTCATCGACGGGCTCGCCGGTCTGATCGAGACCCGAGACGCGGCGCCCTGATCAGTCCTTCGGCTTGACGATCGCGATGGCCCCGGTCTCCGCGGCGACCTTGCGGCGGTAGAGGCGGCGCTGCTCCGGCAGGGACACGTCGAACGTGACCGCCAGGATCCGGATGACCGCCGTCACGACGATGCCGACGATCGCGGCCAGCGTGATCGGCATGCCGACCGCGTTCGCGATCACGATGAACGTGCATCCGGCCGCAGCCGCGACCGCGTACAGCGAGCCGACGTGCATGATCGCCGTCGGCAGGCCCATCAGCATGTCGCGCAGCACGCTCCCGCCGACCGCGGCGCAGACGCCGATGAACACGGCGGGCACCTCGGGGATGCCGAACGCGAGGGCCTTGCTCGTGCCGAAGGCACCGAACATGCCGATCACCACGGCGTCGAGCACCACGATCGCGGTGTTGAGGCGGGTGAACAGCCCCGCGAGCAGCATGCCGAGGAGCGCGGCACCCGCGGCGGTCACCAGGTACCACTGGTTCTGCAGGGTCGCGGGCGTCTGCCCGAGCAGGATGTCGCGGATGAGACCGCCGCCCATGCCGATCATGATCCCGATGATCGCGACGCCGAGCCAGTCGAGCCGCCGCTGCCCCTGGAATCCGGCGGCGAACATGGCACCCTGCACCCCGCCGAGCCCGACGCCGAGGAGGTCCGCCCACAGCGGAATGGTGAAGAGCGGTTCGGTCACCCGTCCATTGTCCCGCACGGAGGATAATCGGAAGGTGCCCACCTACCGAGACGAAGCGGTGATCCTGCGCACCCACAAGCTGGGCGAGGCGGATCGCATCGTCACGATGCTGTCGCGCCGGCACGGCAAGGTGCGGGCGGTCGCGAAGGGCGTGCGGCGCACGTCGTCGAAGTTCGGCTCGCGGCTCGAACCGTTCATGGTCGCCGACGTGCAGCTGTACGAGGGGCGCTCGCTCGACATCGTGCAGCAGGCGGAGTCGCTCGGCGCGTACGGCACCGACATCGCGGCGCACTACGACCGCTTCACCGCGGCCAACGCGATGGTCGAGACTGCCGACCGGCTGAGCGACGCGGAGGCCACACCGGAGCAGTACCTGCTGCTGGTCGGCGGACTGCGTGCGCTCTCGCGCGGAGAGCACGTGCCGCGCAGCATCCTCGACTCCTACCTCCTGCGCGTGATGTCGCTGTCGGGGTGGGCGCCGTCGCTCGACGACTGCGCCCGCTGTGGTGCCCCGGGTCCGCACACCGTGTTCGTCGCACAGCTGGGCGGGCTCGTGTGCCACGCCGACGCCCCCGCGGGCAGTCCGCGCATCGCCGAGAAGACCCTGGCACTGCTGCGCGCGCTCATCCGCGGCGACTGGGAGCTCATCGACGCCGCCCCGCACGCCGACACCGCTGCCGCCTCCGGCCTGGTGGCGGCCTATGCCCAGTGGCACCTGGAGCGCGGCATCCGCTCTCTCGCGCACGTCACCACCACCCCGGGAGAAGGAGCACGGTGAGCCCGAAGCCCTACACGCACAAGGACGCCGTCGCCTACCGGCCGCTCGACTGGACCGGGGTGTATCCGCCGCCGTTCCCCGCGGTGCCCGAACACGTCGCGATCGTGATGGACGGCAACGGCCGCTGGGCGAACCGCCGTGGCCTCAGCCGCATCGAGGGGCACAAGGCGGGGGAGGAGGTGCTGCTCGACGTGGTCGCCGGCGCGATCCAGGCCGGGGTGAAACACCTCTCGGTCTACGCCTTCTCCACCGAGAACTGGGCCCGGTCGCCCGAGGAGGTGCGCTTCCTGATGGGCTACAACCGCGACGTGCTGCACCGCCGCCGCGACCAGCTCAACGAGTGGGGCGTACGGGTGCGGTGGGCCGGGCGCAAGCCGCGCCTGTGGGGCAGCGTCATCAAGGAGCTGCAGTACGCCGAGCAGCTCACCCGCGGCAACGACGTGCTCACGCTCACGATGTGCGTGAACTACGGCGGCCGCGTGGAGCTGGTCGACGCGATGCGGGCGATCGCCGCCGATGTCGCGGCCGGGCGCCTCAAGCCGAACGCGATCACCGAGAAGACCGTCCGGCGTCACCTCTACGTGCCCGACATGCCCGATGTCGACCTGTTCCTGCGCAGCTCGGGCGAGCAGCGCACGTCGAACTTCCTGCTGTGGGAGTCGGCCTACGCCGAGATGGTGTTCCTCGACACGCTGTGGCCCGACTTCTCGCGCGAGGAGCTGTGGCGCGCGATCGGCGTCTACCTGTCGCGCGACCGGCGTTTCGGCGGCGCGATCGACACCCCCGACGCCTCGGCCTGAGCACGCAGCCAGCGCTCCGTCTCGCGCGGGTGTGTCAGCCGCACGACGATGAGGTGCGGGAAGCGCTCGACGTAGCCCGGCATCCGCTCGCTCCAGGTGTGCAGCGTCTTCGTCTGCCACGCGAGGATGTTCTGCTCGGGGTCGCGGTTGAGCAGGTTCCACGGCCCCTTCTCGCGGTTTCCGTTCCAGAGTTCCTTCCGCAGAATGCCGCGGGCCAGCGTCCGCCGCAGCAGCCGTCCCCGCACCACCGGGTACGGGTAGTCGAGCCAGACCGCGAGCTGGGCGCGCGGCGTCAGGAACGCGTCGGTGCCCTTGCTCGTGTACTGCCACTCGGTCACCCAGCGGTCCTCCGCCGCGAAGGCGCGCACGTCGTCGAGGAACTCCGGGCGCGGAGTCCAGCCCGGCCCGTGGAACAGCGCGTCGATCTCGACGTGGCGGAGCCGCCACAGCTCGCCGAGGCGACGCGCGAGGGTGGTCTTGCCCGAGCCCGTGACGCCCGCCACGAGCACGCGCTCCGGCCGACGAGGGAGCGGGTCGTCGGCGGAGAGCATCCGAGCATCCTACCGAGCACGGAATACCCCGGGAGTGCATGCGGTTGGATGAAGGTGTGACTGAACCCATCTCCATCGACATCTGGTCCGACATCGCCTGCCCGTGGTGCTACATCGGCAAGCGCAATCTCGAGAAGGGTCTGGAGGCGGTCTCCGCCGACGAGGACGCCCCGCGGGTCACCGTCACGTTCCACTCGTTCGAGCTCTCGCCCGACACGCCCGTCGACTTCCACGGCGACGAGGTCGACTTCCTCGCCGGACACAAGGGCATGCCGCGCGAGCAGGTCGAGCAGATGCTGTCGCACGTCACCGGGGTGGCCGCGGACGCGGGGCTCGAGTACCGCTTCGACCTGCTGCAGCACACCAACACCGTGAAGGCGCACGAGCTGCTGCACTTCGCGAAGGCCGAGGGGCTTCAGCACGAGATGGAGGAGCGGCTGATGTCCGCCTACTTCACCGAGGGCAAGCACGTGGGTCGCATCGACGACCTGGTGGCGCTGGCGGCCGAGGTCGGCCTCGACGCCGACAGGGCCCGCGCGGCGCTCGAGAGCGAGCAGTATCTGCCCGACGTGCGTCAGGATCAGGCGCAGGCCCGGGCGTACGGCATCCAGGGCGTGCCGTTCTTCGTGGTCGACGGCCAGTACGGCATCAGCGGTGCGCAGCCGCCGGCAGCGTTCGAGAACGTGCTCCGCGACCTGTGGGCGCAGCGCGGCGAGGCCGTCGAGGCCTGACCGCCGCCGGCCGAGAGCATCAGAACGGCGGGGACCCGATCGCGGGCCCCCGCCGTTCTCTCGTTCGCGTCAGACGCGCTGCTGGCGAGGTGCCAGCGGCAGGGGTTCCATGGGCTGGTCGTCGGCGGTGAGATCGATGCCGAGGTCCTTCGCATAGACGACCCGCGAGGCGATGCTCACCTGATCCCCGCTCTCGGTCAGCTCGAACACACGCCCGCCGCGGAGGCGGTTGCGCTCCGCTCCGTCGAGGCCGTACGCACCGAAGCCGGTTCCCGGCGCGTAGCCGAGCAGCACGCCGTAGTAGTCGCCCATGTAGTCGTTGACGTGGTCGTGGCCGACGAACACGCCCTTCACGTCGCCGCGCTCGACGATCGCGTTGAACATGCCCGAGTTGAAGGGCCCGGGGCACTCGTCCTCGTTGCGCTCTCCGACGATGCCGTGGCGCGCGCGGCCGCGGGCGGCGTCGGTCTCCGTGCGGGTGTCCACGCCGCCCCACCACATGAACCGGTGCTCCCAGAGCGCGATGTGGAGGAACATGAGGGCGGGGACCTTGCGGCCGGCGCGCTGCTCGAGCCGCTGCGACTGCTCGCGATACCAGGCGACCTGGTCCATGCGCACCCAGTCCCAGGTCGGGTAGCCGGCGAAGTCCTGTCCGGCGAGGGCGTCCGGGGCGTAGCGGCCGGAGTCCAGCAGCCAGAGCGCGAACGCCTCCCGGTTCTTCTTCGCCGACGAGCCGATGGTCAGCAGCGTGTTGCTGGTGCCGGTCACGCCGCGCGTGTTCTCCGCATTCACGTTGTACTCGTACGAGCGGTAGATCTTCAGCATCCCCGCCTCGTCCACGCCCGACTGCGGGAGCGAGTCCTCGTCGTGGTTGCCGTAGGTCACCGCCCACGGGATGCCGCGGGACTCCATCGGCCACACGACGTTGTTGATCGCCTGCTTCACGGCGAGACGGGTCTCGCATCCGCCCGTGATCACGTCGCCGTTGATCACCACGAGGTCGGGCTGCTCCTGGTCGAGCACCTTCTCGATCAGCTCGACGGTGCGGCGGTCGGTCTGCTCATCGTCCTGCGTGTCGTTGAACTGCACGACCGTGAAGGTCCCGTCGGCGCGGAACCGCAGTCCACGCGCGGCTTTCGCTGTCGAGGCGGCCACGGTCGTGTCGGCGGCGGCGGCGGTGGTGCCGAGGGGCAGGGCGGAGCCGAGGGCGCCGAGCGCTCCGGCGGTGAGGACGGTTCGCCGGCTGATCGGCAGTCGGTCGGGCATGCGGTGTCTCCTTCATCTGCGGCGGGTGTGGCCGCAGGGGAGACTAGGGGCGCCGGATGGCGAGGGTCTGACGAGCGCGTGAACACCGCGGCCGTTCGAGGGCCGCGAGCAGCCCGTTCCGGGTGACGCGGGGGTGAACGAGCGCGGCCCCGGGTCAGCGGGAGAGTGCGGCCTCGATCGCCTCGACGATCTCGGGGGAGTCCGGCTTCTGCTTCGGGCGGAAGCGCAGCACCTCTCCGTCGGGCAGCACCAGGAACTTCTCGAAGTTCCACTCCACCCGTCCGGCCTTGCCGCCCGCGTCAGGGGTCTCCTTGAGCGCCTTGTACAGCTCGGACGCGTTCCTGCCGTTGACCTTGACCTTGTCGTTGACCGGGAAGGTCACGCCGTACGTGGTGGAGCAGAACTCGAGGATCTCGTCGACCGAGCCCGGCTCCTGACCGAAGAACTGGTTGCACGGGAAGCCGACGACCGTGAAGCCGCGGTCGCCGAAACGGCGCTGCAGCTCCTCCAGCTGCTCGTACTGCGGGGTGAGCCCGCACTTGGACGCCACGTTCACCACCATCACCACGTCGGCACCGAGATCGTCGAGGGTCTTCTCCTGACCCTGAGCGTCGGTGAACGGGATCGAACGGAGCGCGGAATCGGTCATATGCACAGCTTAGGTCGCCGCATCCGCAGGGGCTCCGGGTCTGGGAGAATGGACGTGCCATGACTGTCGCCACCGCCCCCGCCCGCCCCCTCCGCATCGGCCCGATCGACCTCGACGTGCCGGTCGTGCTCGCACCCATGGCGGGCATCACCAACACGGCCTTCCGGCGACTGTGCCGGGAGTACGGCGCGGGGCTGTACGTGAGCGAGATGATCACGTCGCGCGCGCTGGTCGAGCGCAACGAGACCACGATGCGGCTGATCCGTCATCACGAGTCCGAGACGCCGCGGTCCATCCAGCTCTACGGCGTCGATCCGAAGACGATCGCGGAAGCCGTGCGCATCATCGTGGCGGAGGACCACGCCGACCACATCGACCTGAACTTCGGCTGCCCGGTGCCCAAGGTCACGCGCAAGGGCGGCGGGGCGGCTCTGCCCTGGAAGTCGAAGCTGTTCGCCGACATCGTGGATCAGGCCGTGAAGGCCGCCGGCGACATCCCGCTCACGGTCAAGATGCGCAAGGGCATCGACCGCGATCACCTCACGTTCCTCGACGCCGGGCGCGCGGCGGAGGACGCCGGGGCGGCCGCGGTGGCGCTGCACGCCCGCACCGCGAGCGAGTTCTACTCCGGCCACGCGGACTGGAACGCGATCGGCGAGCTCAAGCAGGCCGTCACGAGCATCCCGGTGCTCGGCAACGGTGACATCTGGTCGGCCGACGATGCCGTGCGCATGATGGCCGAGACCGACTGCGACGGTGTGGTGGTCGGTCGCGGCTGCCTCGGGCGGCCGTGGCTGTTCGGCGAGCTGGCCAACGCGTTCGGTGGCGAGGGCAAGACGGTCGACGCCACTCTCGGCTTCGTGTCGGATGCGTTCCGCCGTCACGCCGAACTGCTGGTGGAGTTCTTCGAGGACGAGGACCGCGGGTGCCGCGACGTGCGCAAGCACGTGTCGTGGTACTTCAAGGGCTACCCCGTCGGCGGCGACATCCGCACGGGCCTGGCGACGGCGTCGAGCCTCGCCGAGATCGACGAGCTGCTGGGTCGCCTCGACCGGTCGGCACCGTACCCTGGAGCCGACGCCGAGGGGCAGCGCGGGCGCGCCGGCCACCCGAAGAAGACGGCGCTGCCGGAGAAGTGGCTGGAGTCGCGCGAGCTGGCCTCCAGCGCCTCGGAGATGATGCGTGGAGCGGAGATCGAGAACAGTGGCGGATGACCCCTCGGTCGGCGGTCGCGCCGACGGCTACCACCCGCGCGACGCCGAGCGCTTCTTCGCCGAGACGCACCGCTCCGAGCGCGACGACTTCGCGCGCGACAGGGCCCGCGTGCTTCACTCGGCCGCGCTGCGCCGTCTGGCCGCCAAGACGCAGGTGCTCAGCCCGGCGAGCACGGCCGACTTCGCGCGCAACCGCCTGACGCATTCGCTCGAGGTGGCGCAGGTGGGTCGCGAGCTCGCCGCGGCGCTCGGCGTCTCCGCCGACGTGGTCGACACCGCCTGCCTGAGCCACGACCTCGGCCACCCGCCGTTCGGTCACAACGGCGAGCGGGCGCTGAACGAGTGGGCGGAGCCGATCGGCGGCTTCGAGGGCAATGCGCAGTCGCTGCGCATCCTCACGCGCCTCGAGGCCAAGGTGCTCGATGCGGACGAGCACTCGGTCGGCTTGAACCTGACCAGGGCCAGCCTCGACGCGACCTGCAAGTACCCCTGGACGGTGGACAGCCCCGTGCCCGACCCGGGCGGCCGGCTCAAGTTCGGTGTGTACCCGGAGGACGAGGCGGTGTTCCGCTGGATGCGCGAGGGGGCGCCCGGCCGCCTGCGGTGCATCGAAGCCGAGATCATGGATCTCTCCGACGACATCGCCTACTCGGTGCACGACTTCGAGGATGCGATCGTCAACGGCTACGTCGACGTGGCGCAGCTCGCCGACCCCGCGGCCCATGAGGCGCTGCTCAGCCGCATCCAGCAGTGGGTGGGCTACGACTTCACGCGCGACGAGCTCGCCGACGCCCTCTACCGTCTGGCATCGCAGCCGATGTGGCTCGCGTCGTTCGACCGCTCGCGGCAGTCGCTCGCACGGCTGAAGAACCTCACCAGCGACCTGATCGGGCGCTTCGCCCGTGCGGCCGTGTCCGCGACGCGCGAGGCCTACGGCACGGCACCGCTGGTCCGCTACAACGCGCACGTCATCGTGCCGCGCGTGATCGAGGTCGAGATCGCCGTGCTCAAGGGCATCATGGGTCAGGCCATCGTCACGATCGACGCACGAAAGGGCGTGTACAAGGAGCAGCGGCGGGTGCTCAAGCGCCTCGCCGACGCGCTGTGGTCGACCGATGCGCTGTGGTCGGCCGGGGCCGACGTGCTGGAGCCCGCGTTCGCCGCCGACTTCGTCGCCGCCGAGAGCGACGCGGAGCGGGCGAGGGTCGTGGTGGATCAGATCGCGAGCCTGACCGACCAGAGCGCGGTGGACTGGCACAACCGGCTCGTCGGGGAGATCGACCCGGCGGAGGTCGGCATCTGGACCCCGCGTCACGCGAGACCCGGCACGCGCACCCCCGTCACGCGGCGTCCCGTCGCCGAAGGGGCGCACTGATGCCGCGGATCCGGCAGGCCGACGTCGACGAGGTGAAGGCCCGCACGAACATCGCCGACATCGTGGGCGAGCGCGTGGCGCTGAAGTCGGCGGGGGTCGGATCCCTCAAGGGGCTGTGCCCGTTCCACGACGAGAAGAGCCCGAGCTTCCACGTCCGCCAGCAGGTCGGCTACTACCACTGCTTCGGCTGCGGGGAATCGGGCGACGTGTACTCGTTCCTCCGGGCGATGGACCACGTGAGCTTCACGGAGGCGGTCGAGCGCTTGGCGGGCCGCATCGGCTACACCCTGCACTACGAAGACGGGGGAGCGGCCCCGGAGACCAGTGGCCGCAGCCGCCTGTACGCGGCGAATACGGCGGCGGCGGAGTTCTTCCGCGCCCAGCTGCTGACCCCCGACGCCGAAGCCGCGCGTCGGTTCCTCGGCGAGCGGGGCTTCGACGCCGGAGCGGCCGCGCACTTCGGGGTGGGCTTCGCGCCGCGCGGGTGGGACGGGATGCTCAAAGCGCTGTCGGCGCAGGGCTTCACGCGCGACGAGCTCAGCGCCGCGGGACTCGTGTCGACCGGGCAGCGCGGTGTGTACGACCGGTTCCGCGGGCGACTGGTGTGGCCGATCCGCGACGTGTCGGGACAGACGATCGGGTTCGGCGCGCGCAAGCTCTTCGACGACGACCAGGGCCCCAAGTACTTGAACACCCCCGAGACCCCGATCTACAAGAAGGCGCAGGTGCTGTACGGGCTCGACCTCGCCAAGCGCGACATCGCCCGCGGCGACCCCCGGCGCGTCGTTGTCGTCGAGGGCTACACCGACGTGATGGCGTGTCACCTCGCCGGTCTCACGACCGCGATCGCGACGTGTGGAACGGCGTTCGGCACCGAGCACATCAAGGTCCTGCGCCGTGTCATGGGCGACGACAACGCCTCCGGCGAGGTCGTGTTCACGTTCGACGGCGACGAGGCGGGGCAGAAGGCCGCGCTGCGGGCGTTCACGGAGGACGGCCGCTTCAACGCGCAGACCTTCGTGGCCGTGGCTCCGGACGGGCTCGACCCGTGCGACCTCCGCCTGCAGCGCGGCGATGCGGCCGTGCGCGGGCTCATGGACGCCAAGCAGCCGATGTTCGAGTTCGCGATCGACCGCAAGCTCGCCGGCTTCGACCTCTCGACCGTGGAGGGCCGCGTGGGCGCGCTCCGGGCCGCGGCGCCGATCGTGGCGGAGATCCGGGACCGTCTGCTGCGCCCGGGGTACGAGCGTGTACTGGCACGCCGTCTGGGCATGGACCCGACCGAGGTGCACGGCGAGGTCGAGCGGGCGGCTCGGGGCGCGGCGACCGGTGCGCCGAGGCGCGAGACCTCGACCCCCGACGCCACCTCGGGTGCTCCCGCGGTGGCCGCGGTCACGCTGGCGAGCCTGCCCCGCACCGCCGATGTGGCCGTGGAGCGCGACGCCCTCATGGGTGCGCTGCAGTACGGGCACCAGATCGACGCGGTGCTGCTCGACCGTGCCCTGTCGCAGCCGTTCCGCACACCGGGGCTCGACGCGGTGCGCGAGGCGATCGCGGCAGCTCCGGACCGCAGCAGGCCGGGGTGGGTGACCGATGCGGTCAATGCGGTGCGGGAGCCGTACCGGTCGCTCGGCGGCGAGCTGCTGATGACGCCGTTCCCGGCGCGCGACGAGGCGGGGGCGGTCGCCTCCGCGACGGATCTCGCGCGGCGGCTGGTGGTGCGGCAGCTCGAGCGGGAGAAGCAGGAGCTCCTGGGTGCGGTGCAGCGCGTCCCGGCGGACTCCGACGGCGGGCGGGCTCTGCGGGTCCGTCTCCGTGACATCGACGTGGAGCGTCAGCGCTTCTCGGCCGAGTCGTAACGGGGCGGGGCGCGGTGCAGCGGGCAGGATGGAAGACATGTCCCGCAGGCCCGTCTCCACGTCCGCGATCGAGTGCTCCGATCTGGTGATCGACCGCATCGGCCACGGCACACCGAACCGCGCCGTGGACGGGGTCACGTTCACCCTGGCGCCCGGCGGGCTCATCTGCGTCGCCGGACCCACGGGGTCGGGGAAGTCGACGCTCGTCGCCGCTCTCGCCGGGTCCACCGACCCCTCCGTGCGCGTGGTGGGCGGCAGCGCCCAGGTCTGCGGCATCGACATCCGCCGTCCCGGTCGCAAGCACCGCATCCTCACATACCGCACGGGATTCGTGCCGCAGGGTGCGGGCGCGGATCTGCCGCCGCGGCTCACGGTCAACGAGGTCATCGCCGAGCCGATCCTGATCCGCGAGCGCCGCGTCAACACCAAGGCGCTGTCGATCCGTGTCGCGACGCTGTTGGACGAGCTGCACCTGCCCCTGGGGACGGCGTCGAAGTTCCCGTACGAGTTGAGCGCGGGCATGCGGCAGCGCGTCGCGATCGCCCGGTCGTTCGTGCTCGAGCCGCGGGTCCTGATCGCGGACGAGGTGCTGGCCAACCTCGACCTCGAGGTGCGCCCGGTGGTGTTCGACGCGATCACGCGGCGACGCACCGAGGAGGGCATGGCGGCGCTGCTGGTGACGAACGACGCCGATTTCATCCGCGAGCTCAACGCCGAGACGCTCATGCTGCGCGGCGGCCACGTGGTGGCGAGAGGGGTGGGGAAGGACCTGCTCTGGGTGCCCAACGCGGAGACCGATTCCCGCGGCTGATGGCGACACGCCCGGCGTCCGCCGAAGGGCCGTCGGTGTCACGAACGGCCTTCGGAGTTTGCTAAGCTTGTCGAGTTGCCCGCACAGCGGAGCACATTCCTCGGTAGCTCAATTGGCAGAGCAGCCGGCTGTTAACCGGCAGGTTCTTGGTTCGAGTCCAAGCCGGGGAGCCAACGAGAAGAGCCCCCTCTGCGGAGGGGGCTCTTCTGGTCTCCCGAGACGCGCGTCCTTGCGGACGAGACCACTCTGCAGAGTATCGGTCTGTCCACAGTAAAATGTTACTCTCGTCGCACCGCTGACCTCGTTCGCGGTCGAAGGAGAGATCGATGACGACATCCGACCCCCGCGAACTGCGCTCAGGGCTCAAGTCGCGCCACATGTCCATGATCGCGATCGCAGGCGTCATCGGCGCCGGGCTGTTCGTGGGTTCGGGGGCGGTGATCCACGCCGCAGGACCCGCCGCGATCATCGCCTATGCGACCGCCGGGGTGATCGTCGTGCTGGTGATGCGCATGCTGGGGGAGATGTCGGTGATGAACCCCGACAGCGGCTCCTTCTCCACGTACGCGGACCGCGCGATCGGTCGATGGGCGGGCTTCAGCATCGGCTGGCTCTACGCGTGGTTCTGGATCGTGGTCCTCGGCGTCGAGGCGACCGCCGGCGCGTTGATCCTCCACCGGTGGACGCCCGGAGTCCCGCAGTGGGGATTCGCTCTGGCGCTCATGGTGGTGCTCACCCTCACGAACCTGGCGTCCGTCGCGTCGTACGGCGAGTTCGAGTTCTGGTTCGCCGGGGTCAAGGTCGTCGCGATCGCCGCGTTCCTCATGATCGGGGTGCTGGCGGCGCTCGGCGCGTTCCCCGGGTTCCCCCCACCGGGGCTCGACAATCTCGTGGCCCACGGCGGGTTCTTCCCGAACGGCGTGCTCGCCGCGTTCTCGAGCATCCTCGTCGTGGTGTTCTCGTACTTCGGCTCGGAGATCGCGACGATCGCCGCCGGGGAATCGACCAACCCCACCGTGGCCGTCCGCAAGGCGGTCAATTCCGTGGTGTGGCGGATCATCGTCTTCTACGTCGGGTCGATCTCCCTGATCGTGCTGTTCCTGCCCTGGAACGACGCCTCGATCGCGAAGAGCCCGTTCGTCGCGGTTCTCGACGCGATCGGCATCCCGGTGGCGGCGGTGATCATGGACGTCGTGGTGCTGGTGGCGGTGCTCTCGTGCCTGAACTCGGGCCTCTACACGGCGAGCCGCATGCTCTACTCGCTGGCTCGGCGGGGCGACGCCCCCGCGCTGCTCGGCCGCACGGCGCGGAACGGCTCGCCCCGGTACGCCGTGCTGGCCGCGACGGTCGTGGGGTTCATCACGGTCGGGCTGAACTACCTGTATCCCGACACGGTCTTCCTGTTCCTGCTGAACTCGTCGGGGGCGATCGCCCTCTTCGTCTGGCTCGTGATCGCCGTGTCGCAGATCCGGCTGCGGCGGGCGGCGATGCGCCGAGGTGTGCAGGTGCCCCTGCGCATGTGGGGTTTTCCGGTGCTCAGCTACGTCGTCGTGGCGGTGATCGTCGCTCTGTGCCTGGCGATGTTCCTCCAGCCGGACACCCTCTGGCAGATCACGATCTCGCTCGCGATCGCGGTGCTCGTCAGTGTCGTCGGCATGCTCCGTCACCGCGCCGGAGGCGGCTCGACGCAGAAGGCGGCCGGGAGCGGATCGCTCCCGGCCGCCGATGCGGTGGTGGACTGACCGTCAGCGCGCGGCGCCGGCCAGGGAGCCCTCGACCTGCCCGGCGGGGTCGACGATCAGGCACTGGATCACGCGGTCGTTCGCCTGCTCCCACGAGTCCTGGCTCGGCGTGAGCGTGGTCACGTCGAGGGCCGACTCCTGGTAGCCGATACCGACGAACGAGGTGAACGCGTCGCCGATGCACCCCTCGGACGCGGCGCCGATGGCGTCCTCCGAGTAGTCGCCGTCGTCCATCGTGATCTCGTGGAAGACCTCTTCGTCGTGCGGCTCGGTGCACGGCACGACGTTCGCGTCGGTGAGCATCCCCGAGCCGGTCTCGAGCATGCAGTCGCCGAGCTTCACGGAGAAGACGTCGATGTTGGCGCTCTCCGTCACCTGGCCGGTCTCCTCGTCGCGGTTCGCGTCACCGGAGCCGCTGCCCAGGATGCTGTTGATCGCGCTGCAGCCGCTCAGGGCGAGCGAGGCCGCCGCGATCGATCCTGCGAGCACGAGCGCGCGACGAGTGCGCATCTTCATCATGTTTCCCCTCCAAAGCGTGGTGCGGGGCATGCTGATATATCCCCGCCGCGAACACGCTATAGTGCCCGAAGTCTGTGACGCAACTCGACGGATGCTGTGCGTGGGCTGAAAGCGCTCAGCCCTCGAGGTCGTCCACCCCGGGCAGCCAGCTCACACCGGGGCGGCCCCATCCGCGCTTGCGGGCGATCTTCTGCGTGGTCTTCCAGTCGGCGTCCGACAGTCGATCGATGTAGAGCACTCCGTCGAGGTGGTCGAACTCGTGCTGCATGATGCGAGCACGCCACCCATCCACTTCGAGCGTCACCGGCGCGCCGTCGAGGTCGATCGCCGTCACGCGCACGCGATCGGAGCGGCGGAGCGGGAACCGCTCGCCGGGGAACGACAGGCATCCCTCCGCCTCGAGATCGGGGTCGGGTGCGCCCGGCTCGGGGGGCGTCATCCACAGCACGGGATTGATCAGCACGCCTCGCCAGGGGCGGTCCTCGTCGTCGACGTAGTTGTACGTGTAGATGCGCAACGGCACCCCGACCTGCGGGGCGGCCAGCCCGACGCCGGGAGCGGCGTCCATCGTCTCGAACATGTCGGAGACGAGCGTGCGCACCTCCTCGGTGATCTGCTCGACGGGGGATGCGGGGGAGTGGAGGACGGGATCGCCCATGATGCGAATCGGAAGTACGGGCACGTCACAACCCTAGTCCGCGAGACTCTCCGGGTAGGGTCGTAGTGTGAGCGCAGGGGTGTGGATGGGGATGGCCGAAGACGTCGGCGACCAGCTCGTCGGTGCCTTCCAGAACCCGGGGATCCTTCTCGGCATCCCTCTCGCCCTGGCCGGTGCCGTCTTCATGTCGCTCGGCGCGCAGTACCAGCACCGCGGGGTGGAGAAGGTCGAGCGGCTGAGCGGCTCCACCGGCACCTCCGGGCTCACGTTCGCCCAAATCAAGGGTCTGCTCACGCGCCCGTCCTGGATCATCGGCACGCTGATGCTCGGCCTCGCGATCGTCTGCCAGCTCGCAGCCCTCGTGCAGGCGCCACTGATCGTCGTGCAGCCGCTCGGCGCGATCGCCCTGGTCATCACGACGCTCCTCAACGCGCGGATCTCCGGGCATTCCCCGACCAGGCAGTCGCTCACGGCGATCGTGGCGTGCGTCGGCGGCATCTTCCTGTTCGTGTTCTTCGCGGCGATCTTCGCGACGGAGCAGGACGTCACCGACCGCGAACTGTTCGTGATCCTCGCCCTCCTGCTCGTCGTCATCATCGTGCTCGGTGCGTGCTGGCTGATCCTGCGTCACCGCATGCGCGCGCTGTTCTACGTGATCGGGGCCGGCATCCTGTACGGCTTCGTGGCGACGCTCGCGAAGGTCGTCATCAAGCGCATCGAGGCGGGCCAGTTCGAATGGATCACCGCCGTCTGCGTGCTTGCCCTGGTGTCGGCCGCGGCCGTGGGCGCGTACTTCGTGCAGACCGCCTACAGCTCGGGACCCCCCGACCTCGTGATCGCCGGACTCACGGTCGTCGACCCGCTCGTGGCGGTGCTCATCGGCATGGTCGTGTTGGGCGAGGCGGCCGCCGCGCCGTGGTGGGTGCTCATCATCTTCGCGATCGCCGGGGGCATCGCCGTGTGGGGTGTCGTGGGCCTCGCGCGCTACCACCCGCAGGTGCTCAGCGACAGCCAGGAGCTCGGCATCACCCGGGGCAGCTCGGCTCCGACGCACGCGGACGATGCCGCAGCCGCCGCACCGCCGTCACCGATGCGCGACGCGGCGTCTGCCGTCGAGGAGACGTCCGCCGCTGAAGCGCCGCGCTCTGGCGACGACCCCGAGGCGCGCACGCGCCCCGACGCCCCGTAGCCTCGTCCTCGGTTCGACGCGACGCACGCAGACGCCCGCCCGTCCCCGAGGACGAGCGGGCGCGCGACCGCGGCCGGAGGACCGGCTCAGTAGGTCTGATCGATGAGGTCGGGCGACACCTCGGACGCTGCGGCCTCGTCGACGAAGTACACCGTGCGCTTGCGCCCCTTGGCACCGGCCGCCGGCACGCTCGTGTAGCTCGCGCCCGCCAGTGCGAGGCCCAGCGCGGAGGCCTTGTCCGCTCCCGTCAGCACGAGCCAGGCCCGCTTGGACGAGTTCAGGACCGGACGCGTGAGCGTGATCCGCTCCGGCGGGGGTTTGGGGGAATCGCGCACCGGCAGCGCGGCGGCGTCCGTGACCGTCACTTCCTCGCGATCCGGGAACAGCGAGGCGATGTGGCCGTCGGGACCGACGCCCAGGAAGCACACCGCGAAGGACGGCCAGGGGTGGTCGTCCGTGCCGAACCGGGCGAGTTCCGCCGCGTACGCGGCAGCGGCCTCGTCGAGGTTCAGACCGCTGTCGGACGCCGCGGCCTCGTGGATGTTCTCCTCGGGCACCGGGATGTGGTCGAGCAGGGCGTTGCGGGACTGGAGCGCGTTGCGGTCCGAGTCGTCGCGGGGAACGAAGCGCTCGTCGCCCCACCAGAAGTGCACGAGCGACCAGTCGATGTCCGCCGCGCGCGGGTTGTCGGCGACCGCACGGAGCACGGCCCCGCCCATGGAACCGCCGGTGAGGGCGATGTGGGCGACGCGACCGTTCCTGGTGCGCGCCTTGACGCGGGTGAGGAAACGATCGGCGACCCGGAGGGCGAGGGCTGTCGGGGTGGCCTCGACCACGACCCGCTTCTCTGCGGACGATTCCGACATCGGTGTCACTCTCCCGTCTCGGGCGGACCGAGCTTCTCCCAGCCATCCGTGATGACTCGACCGTACAGGAGATCTGGATCCAATCTGCGCAGCTCCTCGGCGAGGCACTCGCGCAGCGTGCGCCGCGGCAGGTGGAGGTCGTGGTTGGGCTGGTCCGGCTGCGTGAGCACGGCGATGCCGGGCGAGGGACGCTCCAGCAGGATGTCACCGGACTCACGCGTCAGACGCACGGACTTGATGCCCTCCTGCCACTCCTCCGGGCTCTCGTACGACCACCGCACCGGCACGTCCAGCGCCATCTGCAGCCACGCGGCGAGCAGAGCCGTGGAGGGGGAGGCGGCGGCCCCGCGCACCTCGACGGCGGTGATGGTCTCGTACGGCGGCTGATCCAGCACGGCGGCCAGCTGCTCGCGCCAGTGCGTGAGCCGCGTCCACGCGAGGTCGGTGTCGCCGGGCGCGTGCGTGCGGCCGAGCAGCGCGAGCCGGTCGCGCACATCGGGCGAGGTCGCGGCGTCGGTGATCCGGCGCTGCGCGATGCGGCCGAGCGGGGAGGACGACGGCGACGCCGGAGCCTCCTCCGGCCACCACGCCACGACGGGTGCGTCGGGGAGCAGGAGCCCGGTGATCAGGCTCTCCTCGTTGCTGGCGGCGTCGCCGTAGGCGTGCAGCACCACGACCTCGCTGGCTCCGGCGTCTCCGCCCACACGGATCTGTGCGTCCAGGCGGGACTCGCCGTCTCCGGTCGTGAGCACGATCACGCGCATCGGGTGCTCACGCGAGGCGTCGTTGGCCGCGTCGATCGCGGCCTCCGCGACTCCGTTGCGCGCGGAGATGACGAGCGTCAGCACGCGTCCGAGGGCGACCGCGCCGCCCTCCTCGCGCACCTTGACGAGCTGCTTCGCGACCTGGCTGACGGTCGTGTCGGGAAGGTCGATGATCACGGGCGTCTCCAGACTCGTCCGTCGCGGGCCAGCAGGTCGTCGGCGGACGCCGGGCCCCACGATCCCGGAGCGTACTGCTCCACCGGGCCGCCTTGGGCCGCCCAGTACTTCTCCACCGGGTCGAGGATCTTCCAGGAGAGCTCGACCTCCTCGTGCCGCGGGAAGAGCGGCGGGTCTCCGAGCAGCACGTCCAGGATGAGCCGCTCGTACGCCTCCGGGCTCGCCTCCGTGAAGGCGTGGCCGTAGCCGAAGTCCATCGTGACGTCGCGCACGTTCGAGCCTGTGCCGGGGACCTTCGAGCCGAACCGGATCGTGACACCCTCATCGGGCTGCACGCGGATGACGAGCGCGTTCTGTCCGAGCTCGGAGGCGTTGCCCCGGCCGAAGAGGTGCTGCGGTGCCCGGTTGAACACGACGGCGATCTCGGTCACGCGACGGCCGAGGCGCTTGCCGGTGCGCAGGTAGAACGGCACGCCCGCCCAGCGTCGCGTGTCGATCTCCAGCTTGATGGCCGCGTAGGTCTCGGTCGTGGACTCGGGGTTCATGCCCTCCTCGTCGAGGAAGCCGGTCACCTTCTCGCCGCCCTGCCAGCCACCGGCGTACTGCCCGCGGGCCGTCGCGAGCGACAGGTCCTCCGGCACGTGCACGGCGGCGAGCACCTTCTCCTTCTCGGCGCGCAGATGCTCCGCCGACAGGCTGATCGGCTCCTCCATCGCGGTGAGCGCCAGCAACTGCAGGAGGTGGTTCTGGATCACGTCACGGGCCGCCCCGATGCCGTCGTAGTACCCCGCGCGTCCCCCGACGCCGATGTCCTCGGCCATCGTGATCTGCACGTGGTCCACGTAGTTGCGGTTCCAGATCGGCTCGTACAGCTCATTGGCGAAGCGCAGCGCCAGGATGTTCTGGACCGTCTCCTTGCCGAGGTAGTGGTCGATGCGGAAGATCGAGTCGGCGGGGAACGCGACCTCCAGCGCCGCGTTCAGCGCGCGGGCTGACTCGAGGTCGTGCCCGAACGGCTTCTCGATGACCACACGCCGCCACCGCTCGTCGTCGTCGGCGTCCTGCCCGACGAGCCCGGAGTCCTTGAGCTGCTTCGCCACCAGCGGGAAGTCCTTCGGCGGGATCGACAGGTAGAACGCGTGGTTGCCCATCGTGCCGCGTTCCACGTCGAGACGCTCGACGGTCTCCCTGAGCTTGCGGAAGGAGTCCGGGTTGTCGAACTCGCCGGACACGAAGCGGATGCCCTGCAACAGCTGCGCCCAGGTCTCCTCGCGGAACGGCGTCCTGGCGTGCTCCTTCACCGCGTCGTACACGACCTGCGCGAAGTCCTGGTCCTCCCAGTCGCGTCGGGCGAACCCGACCAGAGCGAACCCGGGGGGCAGCAGGCCGCGGTTGGCGAGGTCGTACACCGCGGGCATGAGTTTCTTGCGCGACAGGTCTCCCGTGACGCCGAAGATCACGAGGGCGCTGGGCCCCGCGATCCGATTGAGCCGGCGATCGTCGGGGTCGCGCAGCGGGTTGTGCCCGCGCGAGAGGGGAACAGTCATCGGTGGGGGCTTCTCCTGCTGTTACTTCTGTGCGGCTTCGAAGAGGGTGAGCACGTCGTCGGACGACTCCGTGATCGTCAGCGAGACGACGGGACGCCCGTGCTCCGCGAGCACGCCCGCGTCGCCGGCGGCCTGCGCCTGGATGAGCTGACCGAACGTGAACGGACGATCGGGGATCTCCAGGTCGACGTCCGTGCGCTCCAGGATCTGCAGGAACACCCCCTGCGCCGGGCCGCCCTTGTGGTACTGGCCGGTCGAGTGGAGGAAGCGCGGGCCCCAGCCGAACGTGGTCGGACGACCGGAGTCGGCCGCGATCAGCTCGCGCAGGCCCTGCAGCTGCGGCACCTCGAGACGGTTGACGTACGCCTGGATCGACACGTAGCCGTCGGCGGGCAGCTGCGCCCACAGCGCGTCGAGCACGCCCTCGACCGTGCCGGAGGCCGCGAGAGCCGGGTCCGACACGCGCACCTCGACGCCGTTCTCCACGAACGCGGGGGCGGTGGGCTCGGGTCGGGCGTCGAGGAGGCCGCGCGCGGCCACCTTCGCCGACTCGACGTCGGGCTGGTCGAACGGGTTGATGCCGAGCAGGTGCCCGGCGATGGCGGTGGCGTACTCCCAGACGATGAACTGCGCGCCGAGCGTGCCGCTGACGAGGATCTCACCTTCGTGGCGCTCGTGCAGGTGGAACTCGTTCGCGTCGTCGACCAGTCGCACGATCTGCAGGTCGGCGGGCACGGGGTCGAGCTCGGGGGAGACGGGGAGCAGCACGACCGGGAGGATGCCGGTTCCCTCCTTGCCCGTGGACTCGGCGATGAGCTGCTCGATCCAGTCGGGCAGGCCCTTGATGTGGGTGCCGTCCGTGATCAGACCCAGCTTGTCGCGGCGCGGGGTGGTTGCGGCGATGGCCGCGCCAAGGCGCAGGGCCGGGTTCTCGGCGGAGTCGACGGCGACCTCGAGCAGCGAGGCCTCGGCCTCGTTCAGCAGCTCGTCGATATCGACGCCCGCGAGGCCGGACGGCACCAGGCCGAACGCGGTCAGCGCGGAGTAGCGGCCGCCCACGTTCGGGTCGGCGTTGAACACGCGGTACCCGGCCTCGCGCGCGGAGGCGTCGAGCGGCGAGCCCGGGTCGGTGACGACGACGATGCGCTCGGTCGGGTCGATGCCGAGGTCGCGGAACGCCGCCTCGAACGTGCGACGCTGCGAGTCGGTCTCGACCGTGGACCCGGACTTCGACGACACCACGAGCACGGTCTCGGCGAGGCCCTCGTCGAGCGCGGCCAGCACCTGGCCGGGCGCCGTGGAGTCGAGGATCGTGAGGGGGACCCCCGAGGTCTGCGCGATCACCTCGGGCGCGAGCGACGATCCGCCCATGCCGGCGAGCACGACGCGCGTGACTCCCTTCGCGGCGAGCTCCTCGCGCAGGGCGACGATCTCGGCGACGAGCGGCCGGGAGACGGAGACCGCCTCGACCCACCCGAGCCGGATCGAGGCCTCGGCCTCGGCCGCCGGACCCCACAGCGTGGCGTCGCCGCTCGTGATGCGCGAGGCGACCAGGTCGTGGACGAGGCTCGGGACGGTCTCCTCGATCGCTGCGCGCGCGGCGCCCGAGGCGTGGATCGCGAAGGTCATCGCTGTGCCTCCAGTGCTTCGGCGACCTGGGTGAGCAGGTCGTGCCACGAATCGATGAACTTGGCGACGCCCTCGTCCTCGAGCACCTGGGTGACGTCGGTGAAGTCGATGCCGACCTCTTCCAGCCCGGCGAAGACCTGACGGGCCTCGTCGTAGCCGCCGGTGATGGTGTCGCCGGTGACGACGCCGTGGTCGAAGGTGGCCTCGAGGGTCTTCTCCGGCATGGTGTTGACGACGCCGGGGGCGACGAGCTCGGTGACATAGAGGGTGTCGGGCAGCGCAGGGTCCTTCACGCCGGTCGACGCCCAGAGCGGACGCTGGGCGTTCGCCCCCGCCGCGAGGAGGGCCTTCGCCCGGTCGGTCTCGAAGCTCTGCTCGAACAGCTCGTAGGCCAGGCGGGCGTTGGCCAGGCCGGCCTTGCTCTTGAGGGCCTCGGCGGCGTCGGTCCCGATCGCGGTGAGGCGCTTGTCGGTCTCGGTGTCCACGCGGGAGACGAAGAACGACGCGACGGAGTGGACGGTCGACAGGTCGACACCGGCGTCCTTCGCGCGCTCCAGGCCCGTCAGGTAGGCGTCGATGACCTCGGCGTACCGCTCCAGGCTGAAGATCAGGGTCACGTTGACGCTGATGCCGTGCGCGATCGCCTCGGTGATCGCCGGGAGGCCGGCCTTGGTCGCCGGGATCTTCACGAGCAGGTTCGGGCGGTCGATCTTCGCCCACAGCTCCTTCGCCTGCGCGACGGTGCCGTCGGTGTCATGCGCGAGGTCGGGGGAGACCTCGATGGACACGCGGCCGTCCACGTGACCGGACTGCTCCCACACCGGGCGGAAGATGTCGAGCGCGGCACCCACATCCTGCGTGGTGGCCGCGAACACGGCCTCCTCCGCCGAGGCGCCGGACGCGGCGAGCTCGGTGACCTGCGCGTCGTACGACGTGTCGTTCTTGTCGGTGATCGCGTTGGCGAAGATCGTCGGGTTCGTGGTGACGCCGACGACGTTGCGCGACGAGATCAGCTCCGCGAGGTTACCGGAGGAGATGCGGGTGCGCGAGAGGTCGTCGAGCCAGATGCTGACGCCGGCCTCGGCGAGCTGTGCGGTGGGGGTGCTCATGCGTTCTCCTTGATGGTCTCGCGGGCGGCCGCGACGACGGCCTCGGTGGTGATGCCGAACTTCTCGAAGAGGGTCTTGTAGTCGGCGGAGGCGCCGAAGTGGTCGATGCCGACCGAACGACCGCGGTCGCCGACGATGCCGCGCCACGTGAGCACGGAGCCGGCCTCGACCGACACCCGCGCCGTGACCGACGACGGCAGCACGCTCTCGCGGTACGCCTCGTCCTGCTCCGCGAACCACTCGAGCGACGGGGCCGAGACGACGCGCACGTTCACGCCCTCCTCGGCGAGGGCCGCGCGGGCGTTCACCGCGAGCTGGACCTCGGATCCGGTGGCGACGATGATGACGTCGGGCGTGCCGTTCGGGGCCTCGGCGAGCACGTACGCGCCCTTGACGGCCTGAGCGGCGGAGGCGAAGGTGTCGCCGGAGGCCTCGCCGTCGCCGCGCTCGAACACCGGGATGTTCTGTCGCGTCAGGGCGATGCCGGCGGGGCCCTCGTGGCGGCGGAGGATCTCCAGCCAGACGGCGGCGGTCTCGTTCGCGTCGGCGGGGCGCACGACGGCGAGGTTCGGGATCGCGCGCAGCGTGGCGAGCTGCTCGATGGGCTGGTGGGTGGGTCCGTCCTCACCGAGGGCGACGGAGTCGTGCGTCCAGACGAAGATGCTCGGCACGTTCATCAGAGCGGCCAGACGCACCGAGG
Organism: Microbacterium sp. PF5; assembly: GCF_004794315.1. Taxonomy (NCBI): domain Bacteria; kingdom Bacillati; phylum Actinomycetota; class Actinomycetes; order Micrococcales; family Microbacteriaceae; genus Microbacterium; species Microbacterium sp. PF5. The sequence continues at coordinate 26,352 of NZ_SSDQ01000071.1, forward strand.
GGCGCATGTAGTCGCTGAAGATGAGGAAGGTGCCGCCGAACGCGCGCGTCGGCCCGTGCAGCACGATGCCGTTCACGATCGCGCCCATCGCGTGCTCGCGGATGCCGAAGTGCAGCACGCGGCCGTAGGGGGTGCCCGACCACTCGTGCGTCGACCACTCCTCGGGGATGAACGACGCCGCGTCCTTGATCGTGGTGAGGTTGGACTCGGCGAGGTCGGCGGACCCGCCCCAGAGCTCGGGCAGCTGTGCGGCGAGGGCGTTGATGACCTGGCCGGACGCGGCGCGGGTCGAGACGTCCTTGCCGGCCTCGAACACGGGCAGCGCGTCGGCGATGTCGGCGGGGAGCTCGCGGGCCTCGACGCGGTCGAGCAGCGCCTTGCGCTCCGGGTTCGCCTCGGCCCAGGCGTCGAACGACTTCTGCCAGGCGGCGCGCTCCTCGGCCGCGCGCTCGGCCAGGCCGCGCGTGTGGGCGATCACGTCGTCGGCCACCACGAACGTCTGCTCCGGGTCGAACCCGAGGACCTTCTTGGTCGCGGCGAGCTCGTCCGCGCCGAGGGCGGAGCCGTGGATCTTGCCGGTGTTCTGCTTGCCGGGCGAGGGCCAGCCGATGATGGTCTTGAGGATGATGAGCGAGGGCTTGTCGGACTCGCCCTTCGCGGCCTCGATGGCGGCGTAGAGCTCGGCGACGTCTTCGACGTACTCGCCCGTCTTCTTCCAGTCGACCGTCTGCACGTGCCAGCCGTAGGAGGCGTAGCGGGCGGCGACATCCTCCGTGAACGCGACGTTGGTGTCGTCCTCGATGGAGATCTGGTTGGAGTCGTAGATCGCGATGAGGTTGCCCAGCTGCTGGTGGCCCGCGAGCGACGAGGCCTCGCTGGTCACGCCCTCCTGCAGGTCGCCGTCACCGGCGATCACGTAGACGAAGTGGTCGAACGGGCTCGTGCCCGCCGCGGCCTCCGGATCGAACAGCCCACGCTCGTAGCGGGCGGCGTACGCGAAGCCCACGGCGGAGGCGAGGCCCTGCCCGAGCGGACCCGTCGTGATCTCCACGCCCTTCGTGTGTCCGTACTCGGGGTGGCCGGGGGTCTTCGATCCCCACGTGCGCAGCGCCTTGAGGTCATCGAGCTCCAGGCCGAAGCCGCCGAGGTAGAGCTGCACGTACTGCGTGAGGGACGAGTGTCCGACGGAGAGGATGAACCGGTCGCGGCCGAGCCAGTCGGTGTCGGCGGGGTCGTGCCGCAGGACGCGCTGGTACAGCAGATACGCCGCGGGAGCCAGGCTCATCGCCGTGCCGGGGTGGCCGTTGCCGACCTTCTCGACCGCATCGGCCGCCAGGATCCGGGCGGTGTCCACCGCGCGTCGATCGATCTCGTCCCACTGCAATTCCGACACGTTCATGCCCTTTCCGACAGTTTCGAGGGCGCCCGTATTCCTTGGCGCATCCGCAACTTCCCTGGCGCATTCCGCACCGCCTCGAGGACGGGTGGGGGTGTGCGCAGCATCGGGCGCGCGAGTGCCTTCAGCATAGCGGTGACGGTGGATCCGATCGGTGGCCGGGGGGCACGGAAGGCGTCATCGCGTGTCATACACTGGAGAGGTTGTCCCGTAACGCGCGCGGAGGAGGCGATCGAGATCTCGACGATGTCTGATCAGACCGTACGGAAGTCGTCCATCGGTCGCACGGTGAGCGCTTACGTGACGCTGACGAAGCCCCGAGTCCTCGAACTCCTCCTCGTCTCGACCGTCCCGGTGATGTTCCTCGCCCAGGGCGGTCTCCCGAACCTCTGGCTGGTCCTCGCGACCGTCATCGGCGGATCCATGAGCGCCGGCTCGGCCGGGGCCTTCAACATGTATCTCGACCGCGACATCGACGCGCACATGCACCGCACGGAGAACCGTCCGCTGGTCACGGGCGAGGTGAGCCCGCGCGGCGCGCTGATCTTCTCCTGGACTCTCGCGATCGTGTCCACCGTCTGGCTCTGGTTCACCACCAACTGGCTCACCGCAGTGCTCTCGGCCTCGGCCATCTTCTTCTACGTCGTGATCTACACGATGATCCTCAAGCGCCGCACCGAGCAGAACATCATCTGGGGCGGCATCGCGGGCTGCTTCCCCGTGCTCATCGGCTGGTCGGCCGTCACGGGCTCTCTCGACTGGCCGGCGTTCATCCTGTTCCTGCTGGTCTTCCTGTGGACGCCGCCGCACTACTGGCCGCTGTCGATGAAGTACAAGGACGACTACGAGGACGTCGACGTCCCGATGCTCGGCGTCACGCGCAACGCCTCGCAGGTCGGCCTCCAGGTGATCCTCTACGCGTGGGCGACCGTCGCGTGCTCGCTGCTGCTGGTGCCGATCGCGAACATGGGTCTCGTCTACACGGTGTCCGCGCTGGTCTTCGGCGGCTGGTTCATCTACGAGTCGCACCGCCTGTACAACCAGGCGGTGCGGGGGACCGAGGCGCGGCCGATGCGAGTCTTCCACGCCTCGATCACCTACTTGACGCTGATCTTCGTGGCCGTCGCGGTCGACCCGCTGCTGCCGTTCTGATCCGCAGCGTCCTCCGACGCCGCGGACGCTGACGCGTCGTCCGCCGGCGTGTTGGCGGCGTCCGTGGTCGCCGTCGCATCCTGATCGGTCGCGGACCCGGTCGCGGCGATGACCTCGTTGGGGGACGGCTCATCCATTCCGGCGTCGAGCGCGACGGGCACGGCCGGGACGAGTGCCCGCGCCGCCACGAGGCCGAGGGCGAGGAGCAGGCCGATCAGGCCGGCGCCGAGCACCGCGGCTCCGACCACCACGAGCGACTGCCGACGTAGACCTCCACCCCCGTGGCCGTGCCATCGAGCAGGGTGCTCGTCATGGTGCCGATCTGGCCGGCGATGAGCCATCCGCCGACGCCGATCGCGGCGAGGGACACGATGAGGAGAATCCAGAATCCGATGCTTCTGGTCAGTGTTCTGTGCATGCCGACCAGGCTGACCGATGCCCTGATGAGGCCCCGGTGCGCACGCTATGGATCGTCTGTGCGGCTCAGCGCCCGGTGAGCGCCGGGGCGGGTTCCTCGGCCGCGACGTCCGTCCGCACCGGGCGCTTCAGGTGCAGCACGACCACGGTGTACGTCGCGGCCGACAGCGAGGCGAGCACCATGTGGATGCCGACCAGGATCGGCGGCAGCCCCTCGCGCGCCTGCCACACCCCGACGCCGACCTGCACCAGGATCGCGAGCACGAGCACGAGCAGCCAGCGGCGGGGCTCCAGGCGGAGTGCCCAGGCGGTGATCGTGAGGAACAGCACCAGGGCGGCCAGCACGTAGCCGGGCCAGGAGTGCACGTGCGCGAGGACGGTCGCGTCGAAGCCGTGGCGCAGCACGTCCGCATCACCCGAGTGCGGCCCGGAGCCGGTGGTGAGGACGCCGAACAGGATCGTCACCGCGAGCGCGAGTCCTGTCACATGCGTGACGATCGCGAACCAGCTCGGCACGGCGCGTTCGCGGGGCCCCGGTGCGGTCTTGAGGCGCACGAGGAACGCGGCCGTGACGCATACGAGAAGCAACGACGAGGTGTAGTGGAAGCCCACGATGAAGGGGTTCAGCCCGGTCAGGACCGTGATGCCTCCGACGAGGGCCTGAGCCACCACACCGATCAGCACGAGCCACGCCAGGAGCACGAGGTCGCGACGCGTGGCCGTGGTGCGGACGGAGTGGACGGCGGCCGCGATGACGGCGAGCAGCAGCACGCCGGAAGCGATCGGCGAGGCGGGGAAGTGGAAGGGGAAGGCGATCGCGAAGGCGATGCCGGCCGCGACGATGCCGCCGAGCGCGAACCACAGCGCCTTCGTGACCGCGCGACGCCCGTTCACCGTGTACAGGACGAGCAGCACGACGGTGAGCGCGATGATGCCGACGACGCCCGTCATCAGGCGGTTGCCGAACTCGATGATGCCGTGCACCCCCTGCACTTCGAGGATGGGCACGAGCGACTCGGGCGTGCACAGCGGCCAGTCGGAACAGCCGAGGCCGGAGCCGGTCAGACGCACCGCGCCGCCGGTGCCGATGATGATCGTCTCGCTGACGAACGAGAGCCACGCGAAGACGGTCAGCGCCTTCGCCCACCCGCGGGATCGCGGAACGGGGGTCGTCCGAGTCGTCGGAGGGGTGGTGATGGTCGTCTCGGGCATGAGTCCTCCGGCTCGTCGGCGACGTGGCGCGCGGCCCGTCCGCCAGGCGGAACCTGTAGAATCGGATTGTTGCGATGAGCGCTGACCGCGCTGAAGCATCGTCAACAGTTTAGGCGCGATGGAAGCGCCGATGATGAGGGCCCACCAACGGCACCCGCTCCCGCAGACTCGACGGGGATCAGGTGTGTCGGGGCGGATGACACCGTTTGGGACCTGTGAGGAGAGTGTTGCATGTCGGATGTGCTGATCGACCGCCCGGAGCTTGACGGTCTGGGGGTGTACGAGTTCGGCTGGCACGATGAGGACGCCGCGGGTGCCGTGGCGAAACGCGGCATCTCCGAAGAGGTGGTCCGCGGGATCTCTGCCCTCAAGAACGAGCCCGAGTGGATGCTGAAGACCCGTCTGAAGGGGTATCAGCTCTTCGGTCGCAAGCCGATGCCGACGTGGGGCGCCGACCTCAGCGACATCGACTTCGACAACATCAAGTACTTCGTCCGCTCCACCGAGAAGCAGGCGCAGAGCTGGGAGGACCTCCCCGAGGAGATCCGCGAGACGTACGAGCGCCTGGGCATCCCCGAGGCAGAGCGCCAGCGCCTCGTGGCCGGCGTCGCCGCGCAGTACGAATCCGAGGTCGTGTACCACCAGATCCGCGAGGACCTCGAGGCCCAGGGCGTCATCTTCATGGACACCGACACGGCGCTGCGCGAGCACCCCGAGTTCTTCGAGGAGTACTTCGGCACGGTCATCCCGGCTGGCGACAACAAGTTCGCCGCACTCAACACGGCCGTGTGGTCGGGCGGCTCGTTCGTCTACGTCCCGAAGGGCGTGCACGTCGAGATCCCGCTGCAGGCGTACTTCCGCATCAACACCGAGAACATGGGCCAGTTCGAGCGGACCCTGATCATCGCCGACGAGGACAGCTACGTCCACTACATCGAGGGCTGCACGGCTCCGATCTACAAGTCCGACTCGCTGCACTCGGCCGTGGTCGAGATCATCGTGAAGAAGAACGCCCGCGTGCGCTACACGACGATCCAGAACTGGTCGAACAACGTCTACAACCTGGTCACCAAGCGCGCCGTGGCACACGAGGGCGCGACCATGGAGTGGGTCGACGGCAACATCGGCTCCAAGGTGACGATGAAGTACCCGTCGATCTACCTGATGGGCGAGCACGCGAAGGGCGAGACCCTCTCGGTCGCCTTCGCCGGTCCCGGTCAGCACCAGGACGCGGGCGCCAAGATGATCCACATGGCGCCGTACACGCAGTCGTCGATCGTCTCGAAGTCGATCGCCCGCGGCGGCGGTCGCGCCGGCTACCGCGGTGAGGTCCGCGTCGACGCCAACGCCCACCACTCGGCGAACACCGTCCGTTGCGACGCGCTGCTCGTGGACACGAAGTCGCGCTCCGACACCTACCCGGCGATCGACATCCGCGTCGACGACGTGCAGCTCGGCCACGAGGCCACGGTCTCGAAGGTCAGCGAGGAGCAGCTCTTCTACCTCCAGTCCCGCGGCATGCCCGAGGACGAGGCGATGGCGATGATCGTGCGCGGCTTCATCGAGCCGATCGCGCGCGAGCTGCCGATGGAGTACGCGATGGAACTGAACAAGCTCATCGAGATGGGCATGGAAGGATCGGTCGGCTAAATGGCGGCCTCGACGACAGCGCCCACGGAGGCGCAGCACACGAACGCGCACATCGACCCGGCCGCCCAGGTCGCCGACGCCGGATTCGTCCCGGTGCAGACGCGCTCCGAGCGCCCGCACTCGTACGACCCGGACGACTTCGGCGCCCCCAGCGGCCGTGAGGTCAACTGGAAGCACACGCCGGTCGCGCAGCTGACGCCGCTGTTCCAGACGGCAGAGGCGAACGACGGCGTCGCGTACGCCTTCAGCTCCGGCGGGCAGTACGTGGCAGGACCGCTCGCCATCGGCGCCGCTCCGCGCGGCGAGGTCTTCCTCCCCGAGGACATCACGGCCGCCGTCGCCTGGCAGGGTGCGAGCGAGGCGGTGCACGTGCGCATCCCGCGTGAGGAGGAGGTCGCCGAGCCGATCTTCATCTCCGTCACGGGTACGGGTGCCGACCGCCGCGCCGACGCCCACATCGTGATCGAGGCGCTGGAGCACAGCGTCGCGACCGTGGTGCTGCAGCACAAGGGTTCCGCGCAGTACGCGCAGAACGTGGAGATCATCGTCCGCGATGGCGCGAAGCTCACCGTGGTCACGGTGCAGCAATGGGAGGACGACGCGGTGCACGCGGCCGCGCACCAGGCCCGCGTCGGCTCCGACGCCACGCTCAAGCATTTCGTGGTGAGCTTCGGCGGCGGCCTCGTGCGCGTGAACCCGAGCGTGGAGCTCGCGGGCGCGGGTTCCGAGGGCTACCTCTACGGGCTGTCGTACGCGGACGCCGGGCAGCACCTGGAGAGCCAGGTCTACCTGCACCACAAGGGTCCGCACACCACGGGCGACGTGCTCTACAAGGGTGCCCTCCAGGGCGCGAGCGCGCACAGTGTGTGGATCGGCGACGTGCTGATCGGCGCCGACGCCACGGGCACCGACTCGTACGAGGCGAACCGCAACCTGGTGCTCACCGAGGGGGCGCGCGCCGACTCGATCCCGAACCTCGAGATCGAGACGGGCGACATCGTCGGCGCGGGCCACGCGAGTGCGACCGGTCGCTTCGACGACGAGCAGCTCTTCTACCTGCAGGCCCGCGGCATCCCGGAGGAGGAGGCGCGGCGTCTCGTCGTGCTCGGCTTCCTCACCGACATCGTGCTGCGCCTCGGTATCCCGACGCTCGAGGCGGAGCTGCTCGCCGCCATCGAGGCCGAGCTCGCCGAGGTGGACGCGTGACCGCCGAGCGCGTCTGCGCGGTCTCCGACCTGGAGCAGGACACCCCGCTCCGCGTCGAGCCGGGCGGCGTGCCCATCACGGTGATCAAGGACGGCGATGGCGTGATCCACGCCATCGGCGACACCTGCACGCACGGCGACATCTCGCTGTCCGAGGGCTTCGTGGAAGGCGACACGGTGGAGTGCTGGGCTCACGGCTCGGCCTTCTCCCTGATCACCGGCAAGCCCCAGAACCTCCCCGCTTACGAGCCCGTCCCGGTCTATGTCGTCGAGATCGACGGCGACGACGTGCTCATCGATCCTGCTGTGACGAAGGAAGTCTGAAGAATGTCTGTTCTCGAGATCCGCGACCTGCACGTGACGGTCGAGACCGAGGCGGGGACCACCCCGATCCTCAACGGAATCACCCTCACCATGAACACCGGTGAGACCCACGCCATCATGGGCCCCAACGGCTCGGGCAAGTCGACCCTGGCCTACACGATCGCCGGTCACCCGAAGTACACGGTGACCTCCGGCTCGATCACGTTCGACGGTGAGGACGTGCTGGCGATGAGCGTCGACGAGCGCGCCCGCGCCGGGCTCTTCCTCGCGATGCAGTACCCGGTGGAGATCCCCGGCGTCACCGTGACGAACTTCCTGCGCACGGCGAAGACCGCGCTCGACGGCGAGGCGCCCTCGATCCGCCAGTGGACCAAGGACGTCAAGGAGTCCATGGCGAACCTGCGCATGGACCCGAAGTTCGCGCAGCGCAACGTCAACGAGGGCTTCTCCGGCGGCGAGAAGAAGCGCCACGAGATCCTGCAGCTCGAGGTGCTCAAGCCGAAGTTCGCCGTGCTCGACGAGACCGACTCGGGTCTCGACGTCGACGCGCTGAAGATCGTGTCCGAGGGCGTGAACCGTGCCAAGGAGTCCACGGGACTCGGCGTGCTCCTGATCACGCACTACACCCGGATCCTGCGGTACATCCGCCCCGACTTCGTGCACGTCGTCGTCGCGGGCAAGATCGTCGAAGAGGGCGGGCCCGAGCTCGCCGACCGGCTGGAGAACGAGGGCTACGACCGGTTCCTCGACCCTTCCGCCCCGATCGAGGCGTAGGCTGAGCCGTATGACAGCGACCCTCACGGATGAGAAGTACGACGCGGTCACCGAGGCGCTCAAGGACGTCATGGACCCGGAGCTCGGGATCAACGTCGTCGACCTCGGCCTCATCTACGACCTCGCCTGGGATGACGAGAACGATGCTCTCGTCATCCACATGACGTTGACCAGCGCGGGCTGCCCGCTGACCGACGTCCTCGAAGACCAGACCGCGCAGGCTCTCGACAACGTCGTGGACCGGTTCCGCATCAACTGGGTGTGGATGCCGCCGTGGGGTCCGGAGCGGATCACGGACGACGGGCGCGACATGATGCGCGCGCTGGGATTCGCGATCTGACGCTGAAGACACAGTGATGCACGACGAAGCGGGCGCGGAGACGCGCCCGCTTCGCTGACTCCGCGGTGAGGCGGGGACGAGAACTCGGGAGATCGAATGTTGCATGTTCAGGCCCTGTCCCTGGCGGAGCTCCGTGAGCGCAGCAGCGAGAAGTGGCGCGAGTACCCCGCCGATGTGCTTCCGCTCTTCGTCGCCGAGACCGACTTCCCCCTCGCCCCCGCGATCACCGCGGCCCTGCACCGTGCGGTCGAGCGTGGCGACACCGGGTACATCGCCTCGAAGACGCCGCTGGCCGAGGCGTTCGCGGGCTTCGCGCGCCGCCGTTACGACTGGGCGGTGGATCCCGCACGCACTCGCAGCACGGCCGACGTGAGCATGGGCATCGTGGAGATCCTGCGCCGCGTGACGCAGCCGGGGGAGCGGGTCGTCGTCACCCCGCCCGTGTACCCGCCGTTCTACGACCTCGTGGAGGAGGCCGGTGCGGAGGTGCTGCGGGTGCCGCTGCGCGACACGGGCACGGGGTGGGAGCTCGACCTCGACGGGATCCGCGGGGCGTTCGACGACGGTGCGACCGCGATCCTGCTGTGCAACCCGCACAACCCGACCGGCACGGTGCACGACCGAGACGCCCTCGCCGCGCTGGCGGAGATCGCTGCCGAGTACGGCGCCGCCGTCGTGTCCGACGAGATCCACGCGCCGCTCGCCCAGCCGGGGACCGGGTTCACGCCCTTCCTCGCGGCGAGCGAGACGGCCGCACGCGTCGGCTATGCGGTCGTGAGCGCCAGCAAGGCGTTCAACCTCGCCGGCCTGAAGTGTGCGCTGATGGTCACGGCCGACGACGACACCAGCGCCGTGGTGCGAGGGCTCCCCGTGGAGGTCGAGTGGCGCACCGGTCAGTTCGGTCTGCTCGCCTCGGTCGCAGCGTTCGCGGAGGAGAGCGATGCGTGGCTGGACGGGCTGCTCGACACGCTCGACCAGAACCGCGTGCTCCTGGAGGACCTGCTGGCGCGGCATCTTCCCGGTGCCCGCTACCGGATCCCGGACGCGGGCTACCTGGCCTGGATCGACCTGTCGGCTCTGGGCTGGGGCGACAACCCGGCCAGGCGGATCCTGCGGGATGCGAAGGTCGCCCTGCACTTCGGCCCGGCGTTCGGCACCGAGGGAGCGGGCCACGTGCGACTGAACTTCGGGACGAGCCCGGAGATCCTGACGGAGGCCGTCGAGCGGATCGCCGCGCTCGTGGAGCGATGACCGCGCCGCAGCCCGTCGCATCGATCTGGGATCGCGGCCGAATCTGGGTGACGGTGGGCGCGGTCGCGCTCATCTTCCTCGCCGCGATCGAGGCGCTCGCGGTCACCACGGTCATGCCGATCGTGAGTGCGGCGCTCGACGGTGAGGCGCTGTTCGCCGTCGCGTTCGCCGGCACCCTTGCGACGAGCGTGATCGGGATGGTCGCGACCGGTGCCTGGTCCGACGCGCGCGGGCCGCGCGGCGCGCTGTACGTGGCGGTGGCGCTGTTCATCGTCGGCCTGCTGATCTCGGGCTTCGCGACGTCGATGCCGCAGTTCCTGATCGGTCGGCTCGTGCAGGGGCTCGGCACCGGCGGTCAGACGGTCGCGCTGTACGTCGTGGTCGCGCGGCTCTACCCGCCGGAGCTGCACGGGCGCGTGTTCGCGGCGTTCGCGGCCGCCTGGGTCGTCCCGTCGATGGTGGGGCCGTTCCTCGCGGGAGCGGTCGCGGAGTACCTGCACTGGCGCTGGGCGTTCCTGGGCGTCGCGGTGCTCACCGCGATCGCCTTCCTGATGATCGCGGTCCGGCTGCGTGGTGTCGACCTGGGCGGCGGCGAACCCCAGGACCGGCGTGCGCTGCGCCTCCGCTTGCTGCTGGCCGTCGTGGTGGCGGCGCTGGCGGTGGTGATCGGCGTCTCGGCCGAGCTCGACGACGGGGTGCGCTGGCCGGTCGCCGTGGCCGCGATCCTCGGGATCGGCGTCGCGGTGCTGCCGCTGCTCCCCGCCCGTACCCTTCGCGCGGGAGCCGGGTTGCCCAGCGTCGTGCTGATGCGCGGCGTGGCGGCCGGCGCGTTCTTCGCGGCGGAGGCCTACATCCCCTACCTGCTCATCCGGAAGTACGACTTCACCGCCACGTGGGCGGGGGTGGCGCTCATGCTCGCCGCGTTCGCGTGGGCTGGAGCCTCGGCGCTGCAGGGGCGCTACGGCGAGCGGCTGGGCAACCGCCGCATCACGCTGCTGAGCCTCGGAGCCCTCCTGGTGGCGATGCTGGCGGTGCTCGCGGCGGCCGTGTTCCCGGTGTCGCCCGTCGTGGTGATCCTCGGGTGGGCGTTCGCGGGTGGCGGCATGGGGCTGCTGTATCCGCGCCTGACGGTGCTCACGCTGGCCTACTCGGACGAGTCGAACCAGGGGTTCAACTCCTCGGCGCTGTCGATCTCCGACGCGACGGGGTCCGCGGTCGCGATCGCGGTCGCGGGGCTCGCCGTGGCCACCCTCGGCGGCGGTCCTGGTGCCTTCGGCGTGGTGTTCGCGTTCGGTCTCGGTCTCGTGCTGCTGGCGCTCGTGCCGGGTCTCAGGCTCGGGCACGCCGCGGAGCCCGCAGTGCGCTGACCTCGCCCGCGAGCGCCCGCACGCCCAGGTCGAACGCGCGGTCGAGACCCGCCGTGACGTCGATCTCGTCCGAGGGTGGCAGGGCGCCGTGGCTGTCGGCGTGCATGCGCTGCTGCACGAGCGTCGCGTGGCCGAGGACGAAGTGAAGGATCGCGGTCGCGCGGGTTTCGGGATCGTCGGCGCCGTCGCTCCGCAGCGCGGCGATGAGCGCGTCGAGCGCGTGCGCCGAGCCGAGCTGGAGCGCGTAGGTGCTCAGCACGAGCTCGGCGCCGTCGCGGTGGGCGAACAGAGCATCCCGCAGGCCGCGGGCGGTGGCGAGGACGCCGGTGGTTCCGCGGGGGAGGCTCGCGGTGATGCGATCGGCGAGATCGGCGAGCAGCTCCTGCTTGCTCGCGAAGTGCCAGTAGAGAGCACTGGGCTGCACGTCGAGCCGCGCGGCGATGCGCCGCATCGAGAGGTCGGCCAGACCGACCTCGTCGAGCAGGGCGAGAGCGCTGCGGGCGACGCTGTCGCGGTCGTGTCGGGCCGGATTGGGCTCGGGGGTCATGACCCCACTATAGTGAACGGCGTTCAGGTGAACGGTGTTCAGGAGGTGGGAGTGCGCGAGCAGCGTCGGGCCGAGGAAGCCGCCGCATCGATCGTGCTGGAGCACGTGCGGGTGGAGGTCGACGGCCGGGCGATCCTCGATGACGTGAGCCTCGACCTCACGGCACGACGCATCGCCGTGATCGGAGCGAACGGCTCGGGAAAGTCGACGTTCGCGCGTGTGCTGGACGGCCTGGTCGTGCCGACGGCGGGCACTGCGGTCGTGCACGGGCTCGACGTGGTGCGCGACACGCGGGAGCTCCGACGCCGCGTCGGCTTCGTGTTCACGGATCCCGACGCGCAGATCCTCATGCCGACGCCCGCGGAAGATCTCGCCCTGTCGCTGCGGGGCCTCCCGCGCGCGGAGGTCGACCGACGCGTGCGCGAGACCCTCGCGGTGCATGGGCTCGAGGCGCACGCGGACGTGCCGGCGTCGTCGCTGTCCGGCGGGCAGAAGCAGCTGCTCGCGCTGGCGGCCGTGCTCGTGACCGAGCCGCGGCTGCTCGTGGCCGACGAGCCGACCACGCTTCTCGACCGGCGCAACGCCCGGCGCATCGCGGAGCTGCTGATGGCGCAGGAGGCGCAGGTCGTGGTGGCCACGCACGACCTCGACCTGGCCGCGCGCTGCGACCTGGCCGTGCTGTTCGAGGGCGGGCGAGCCGTGGCCGTGGGTCACCCGGATGCGGTGATCGACGAGTACTGCCGGGTGTCCGCGTGATCTCGCTCTACCGCCCCGGCACGAGCGTGCTGCATCGCCTGCCGGCGGGGGTGAAGCTCGCGGGGCTCGTGCTCTGCGCGCTCGGTCTGACCCTGCTTCCGCCGCAGCCCGTCGTCGTGAGCGTGGCCCTCGCCGCCACGGTCGTGCTCTATCCGCTCGGAGGGCAGAGTCCGCGCACGCTGCTCGTCGAACTGTGGCGGTTGCGATGGATCCTCCTCGTGCTGGGGGTGATGCTGGCGGTGTTCGTCTCGCCGATCGCCGCGTGGGTCGGTGCCGGTCGGGTCGCGGCGCTGCTGCTCGTCGCCGCACTGGTGACGATGACCACCCGGATGTCCGACCTGCTCGATGTGCTGCAGACGGTGCTGCGGCCGCTGCGTCGCTGGGGTGTCGATCCGGAGGTCGTCGCGCTGACGCTGTCGCTCACGCTCACGATGGTGCCGGTGGTCGCGGCGTTCGTCCACCGGCTCCGTGAGGCCGAGCGCGCTCGAGGGGTGCGCCTGGGGCCGCGCGCGGCGGTGCCGCTCCTCGTGCTCACCCTCCGGCACGCCGACCGGGTGGGCGACGCCCTCGCCGCGCGCGGCGTGGCCTGAGCCTCACCCGACCGCGAGCGCTGGCACCGGTTCGGCCGCCCTGGCGAGGCGCAGCGCGGCCATCAGCAGGGCCACGGCCACGACCGCGGTCGTGACGGACGTGCCCACGACCAGCAGCAGCACCACGCCGCCGAGCCCGAGCAGCCCGGCCGAGACCAGCCGCCCGGACGATCGGGTGCCCGTCGGCGCCGGCTGTCGTTCGAAGCGGTCGACGGCGACGGCCACCCCTGCGGTCAGGGCCAGCGCCGACAGCAGCCACAGCGGGCGTGTCAGCCACCACTCCGGGCCGTCGAGCGCCGGGAGAGCGGCACCGGTGCCGAGGGCGACGACTGCGGTCACGCCGGCCATCGCCAGCAGCACGGGCATGTGCCACAGGTAGATCGTCATCGTGCGGCGGGTGACGAATCGCGTGAACGCGGCCGCCGCGGCGGTGCTGCTCGCCCGGGCGATCCGCTCGCGGTGCAGGGACAGCAGGCCCGTGTGGACCACGCCGACCAGCAGGAGCGCGGCGGTGGGCGGGTTGATGTTGGCGATGAGGTCGGGGGAGTACACGCCGGCGACGAAGAGCACGGTGAGGAGCACTCCGGCGCCCGCGGTGACGGCGACCCGGGTGCGGCGGGCGAGGGCGTCGATGCGCCCGTCGGCGAGGAAGAATCCGAGCTGCTGCAGCGTGAGCCAGACGAAGGCGAGGTTGAGGAACCCCAGTCCTGCCACGCCGGTCACGCCGCGTAGCGCATCCACCGCGACTGAGGCGGCCGCGAGCGCTCCGATCGTGCGCAGCGGAGCACGCTCGTGGAGGGCCGCCAGGGCGGGCAGCAGCAGCTGGCACAGCAGGAAGACCCCGAGGAACCACAGGGGCTGCCCGTAGCGGAAGCCTGCGACCGCGATCAGCTCGGCCGGCACGCCGAGGAGCGTCAGGACGGCCAGTGCCACGCCGACCGCGGCGACCGTGATGACTGCGGGACGCAGCAGCCGGTGTACCCGTGCGGTCAGGAAGTCGAGGGTGCTCGCGCCCCTCGCCCGCAGCCGACGGGAGGCGAGCAGCCCGGAGAACCCTCCGATCACGAAGAACAGCGGCATGACCTGCAGCACCCAGCTGAGCGGTGCGATCCATCCCGTGCCGTCGCTCGCGTTCTCGAACACCGGGGCGCCGTCGGCCACCGTGACGCCCACCATGATGGCGTGCAGCACCACCACGCCGAGCACGCAGAGCGCGCGGATGAAGTCGATGCCGGTGTCGCGTCGTGCGGACGGCGCGGGCGGGGGAGCGGCGGCGGGCAGCGCCTGGACGATGGCCATGAGTCCTCCTCGGAACGGTGTCCTCGGAGGCTAGGGACGGGGTGTCCGCGGCGGCATCACCCTGCGGTGTCGATCAGACCCCTACCGTGGGGGGAGTCAGGACGAGGGCTCGACCAGCCCGGTGTCGTAAGCGAGGATCACCGCGTGGACGCGGTCGCGCAGGCCGAGCTTGGACAGCACCTTGCCCACGTGCGTCTTCACGGTCTGCTCCGCGATGAAGAGGTCCGTGGCGATCTCGGAGTTCGACCGGCCGCGACCGATCAGCACCAGCACCTCGCGCTCGCGATCGGTCAGCTCCGCCAGCACGGTCGCGGAGCGGGGGGCGCGCGGGCGGCGTCCGGCGAACTGCTCGATCATGCGGCGGGTGACGCTCGGAGCCAGCAGGGCGTCGCCGCCCGCGACCACCCGCACCGCGTGCACGAGCTCCTCGGGCAGGGCGTCCTTGAGCAGGAAGCCGCTCGCGCCCGCCTCCAGCGCGTCGTAGACGTAGTCGTCGATGTCGAACGTCGTGAGCATCAGGATGCGCGGCACGTGAGCGGCGGGATACGACGTGCCGAGGATGCGGCGCGTGGCCTCGATGCCGTCGAGCTCCGGCATCCGCACGTCCATCAGGATCACGTCCGGATCGAGCCGGGCGGACAGCGCCACGGCCTCGGCGCCGTTCGCGGCCTGTCCGGCCACGCGGATCCCGTCGTGGGCGTCGAGAAGGGCGGCGAAACCCGCACGGACCATCGCCTGGTCGTCGGCGATGAGCACGCTGATCGTCACGGGGTCTCCTCGTCTGCTGCGGCCGGTGGGGCTGCCGTCATGCCGTGGTCGGCGGTGGTCGGGGTCGAGCCGTTGGCCAGGGGGAGGGTCGCCTCGACGCGCCACCCGCCGTCGTCCGTGGGGCCGGCGGAGAGGCTGCCGCCGAGGATCTCCGCGCGCTCGCGCATTCCCCGCAGCCCGTAGCCGCCGGGGTGGGCTTCCGGCGGTCGCGGCGGCGCGGCGTTCTGCACGACGAGCCGCAGCGCCGCCGAGTCCGCGTGCACGCGCACCGTGACACGGGCCCCCGGCGCGTGACGGACGGCGTTGCTCAGCGCCTCCTGCACGATGCGGAACGCGGCGATCTGCACGGTGGGCTCCGCGGCGGACGCGGCATCCGTGCCCTCCATCACGAGCCCCACCTCGACGCCGGCGCGGCGGATGCTGTCGACGAGCGCGGGGACGTCGTCCAGGCCCTGCTGCGGGGCGAGTTCGGCGTGCTGGTCCTCCGTGCGCAGCACCCCCAGCATGCGCCGCATCTCGGTGAGCGAGGTGCGGGCGGTCGCGGCGATGTCCTCGAACTCGGCCGTCGCGGTGTCGTCGAGACCGGGGATCCGGTATCGCGCGGTGGACGCCTGCACCTGGATGACCGACATGCTGTGCGCCACCACGTCGTGCAGCTCGCGCGCGATCCGTGTGCGCTCCTCGACGAGGGCGCGGCGCGACTCCTCCAGCGCGCTGTGCTCCCGCTCGCGCGTGAGCTCCTGGGCCACGCGGACACGTCCGGCGACGAGCACCGCGATGAGGTACATGGCCGCGGCGAGCGACGACGTCACGATGAGGTCGGCGGTCGCACTCCCGGCGGACGCGTCGCTGGCGACCATGTCCGCTCGCAGCAGCGGAGCGGTGAGCGACGTGAGGGCCCCGAGCACGAGGGCGACGGCTCCGAGGCGGGGGCCGTGCACGAAGGTCACGACCCCCACGAACAGGACGAAGGTGAGCAGTGCCGGCACCGACCAGGGCCACGGCGACTGGATGGCCTGCGCGGGGACCACGAGGAGCGGCAGGGTGAAGGTCGCGGCGGTGAACAGCGCGATGGCCGTGCGCGGTCGGGCGAGGGCGACGAGCGGCGCTCCGCACAGCGCCGCGCCGACGAGGAACGTCAGCGGCAGGGGGGTGCCGGAGAGTACGGTCTGCAGGGGCACGAGCAGCGCGTAGAGCACGACGACCGCCGCATACAGCGCCGCGAGGGCGGTGGTGCGGCGGTTCATCCGCGGCGCGCGCGGGGGTCGGGCTCGGCGGCGTGCCATGACTCTCATCCTGCCAGGTGGGCCACGGGCGCACGGCGACGACGGGCGGCGGCGATCCGGTCGACCACGACACCGATCACCAGGGCCACGCCGATGCCGAGCAGAGCGCTGAGCAGGGGCTGGTCCTTGATCCATGCACCGGCGAGCAGCCCGATCGCGAGGCTGAAGATGCTCCAGCTCGCGCCCGCGATGAGGCTCAGAGGCAGGAACCGGCGCCAGGGGAAGCCCAGCGCACCCGCGGACATGTTCACCGCAACGCGACCGACGGGGATGTACCGCGCGCCGAGGATGAGCGTGGCGCTGCGTCGATCGAGAGCGCGCTGGGCGTATGCGAAGGCCGTGACCACCCTCGGCCGCCGCATCCAGGCGAACCGTGAGGTGCCCAGTCGGCGTCCGATCAGGAAGGCGAGGTTGTCGCCGATGGTGGCGCCGACCGCCGCGACGAGCCCCAGGAGAAGCAGGTTTCCGTCGCCGGTGGAGGCGGCGACGGCGGCCGCGGCGACGAGCACGGTCTCGCTCGGCACGGGCGGGAAGAACCCGTCGATCACCGTGACGGCGAACAGCACCAGGTACAGCCAGGGGGAGGCGATCGCCTGCATGATGAGCTCGTTGAGGATGTCCACTCCTGCACGGTAGGCGGGCGGTCGCGCAGCGGGCATCCCTCTGCGGTATTCCGGCTCTCACTCTCGGGAGGGATCTTGCCGGGCGGTGAGGCTCTCCGGGCGGCATATACTGGGAGGCTGGCCGATCGGCCGCTCACCCACCCCGAAGGAACGGACGTCCGCTGTGCTTGCCGTGCACGACCTCGAGATCCGCGTTGGCGCGCGCCTGCTGATGGAGAACGTGTCGTTCCGCGTGGGCGACGGAGACAAGATCGGACTGGTCGGGCGCAACGGCGCCGGCAAGACCACGCTCACCAAGGTGCTCGCGGGGGATGTGCTGCCCTCCGGAGGCTCGGTCACCCGATCGGGTGAGCTCGGCTACCTGCCGCAGGACCCGCGTTCCGGGAACCCCGAAGACCTCGCGCGCACGCGCATCCTCGACGCGCGCGGCCTCGGTCAGCTGAACCTCGGCATGACGGAGGCATCGCTCGCGATGGGCTCGGACGACCCGGCGGTCGCGGCGAAGGCCATGAAGCGCTACGCCACGCTCACGGAGCGGTTCGAGGCGCAGGGCGGGTACGCCGCGGAGGCGGAGGCCGCGTCGATCGCGCACAACCTCTCGCTGCCGGACCGCATCCTCGACCAGCCGCTCTCGACGCTGTCGGGCGGTCAGCGTCGGCGCATCGAGCTGGCGCGCATCCTTTTCTCCGACGCCGACACGATGATCCTCGACGAGCCGACCAACCACCTCGACGCCGACAGCGTCGTGTGGCTTCGTGAGTTCCTGAAGAACTACAAGGGTGGCCTGATCGTCATCAGCCACGACGTCGAGCTCGTGGGGGAGACCGTGAACCGCGTGTTCTATCTCGACGCGAACCGCCAGGTCATCGACATCTACAACATGAACTGGAAGAACTACCTGCGCCAGCGCGCCGCCGACGAGGAGCGCCGGAAGAAGGAGCGCGCGAATGCGGAGAAGAAGGCGACGACGCTGCAGCAGCAGGCCGCGCGCTTCGGCGCCAAGGCGTCGAAGGCCGCGGCCGCGCACCAGATGATCGCGCGCGCCGAGAAGCTGCTCGCCGGACTCGACGAGGTGCGGCAGGAGGACCGGGTCGCGAAGCTGCGGTTCCCGAAGCCCGCCCCCTGCGGCAAGACCCCGCTCATGGCGTCCGGGTTGTCGAAGTCCTACGGCTCGCTGGAGATCTTCACCGATGTCGACCTCGCGATCGACCGCGGCTCGAAGGTGGTCGTCCTCGGACTCAACGGCGCAGGGAAGACGACGCTGCTGCGGATGCTCGCCGGGGTCGACCAGCCCGACACGGGCCAGCTCGAGCCGGGGCACGGCCTCAAGGTGGGCTACTACGCGCAGGAGCACGAGAACCTCGACGTCTCCCGCTCGGTGCTGGAGAACATGGTCTCCGCCGCTCCGCACATCACCGAGACGGAGGCGCGCAAGGTGCTCGGCTCGTTCCTGTTCACCGGCGACGACGTCCTGAAGCCCGCCGGGGTGCTGTCCGGTGGGGAGAAGACCCGCCTCTCGCTCGCCACGCTCGTGGTCTCGTCGGCCAACCTGCTGCTGCTCGACGAGCCGACCAACAACCTCGACCCGGCGTCGCGCGAGGAGATCCTCGGGGCGCTCGCGCACTACGAGGGCGCCGTGGTGCTCGTGTCGCACGACCCCGGAGCGGTGCAGTCGCTCAACCCGGAGCGGGTGCTCATCCTCCCGGACGGCGTCGAGGACATCTGGAACCAGGAGTACCAGGAGCTCATCGAGCTCGCCTGACCCGGCGCGGCCCGAGCGACGGCGTGACATCATCGGGAGCATGAGCACGCCCGCGCCGAACCATCCGTCCGACATGCGCGCATGGCTGCGGAGCCGGCCGGCGCTCACCGGTCGCGGGCGACCGGTCGACGTCGCCGCGCTCCCGGCGGAGCCCCTGCCGCTGTTCCTCTCGTGGATCCGGCTCGCTGCCGATCAGGGGGTGCCGGAGCCGCACGCCGCCACCCTGGCGACGGTCGATCGCGACGGCATGCCGGATGCGCGCACGCTCCTCCTCAAGGATGCGGACGCCCGCGGATGGGCGTTCGCGGGGCCTCGTTCGTCGGGCAAGGGCATCCAGCTCGCCGTGCACGCCGTGGCGGCACTGAACTTCTGGTGGCAGCCGCTCGCCCGGGCGGTGCGGCTCCGCGGGCCGGTGCGGGAGGCGACGCCCGCGGAGAGCGCGGCCGACCTGGCCGCACGGTCTCCGGCCGCGCGGGACGGGGTCGCCGCCGGGGACTGGGTGCTGTGGCGCCTGCAGCCCTCGCGGGTGGAGTTCTGGCAGGGGGCGACCGATCGACGGCACACTCGGATCGTGTACGAGGTGGCACCGGGCGGCTGGGGACGGCACGTGAGCGGTACGACCGACACCTGAGCGGCGCGGCACTCGGGCTCAGCGGGCGTCGAGCAGCTCGTCCTCGACGTCGGCGTCGCGGTCGCGCCGGCGCGGCGCCTTCACGGGTGCCGGCTTCCCCTCGAGCTCCTCGCGGTGCTTCACGATCTCGGTGCGGATGATGTAGCCGATGAAGATGAACCCCATGATCGCGAACAGGATCCACTGGATCGCGTACGACAGGTGCGGACCGGGATCGTCGGTGGGCGACTCGAAGCCGCCGAGGGTTCCCGAGCCCGCCGGGTCCTCCGACACCAGTCGCCCGTAAGCGCCGGTGAGGGCGCCACCGTCGATGGTCTCGGAGATCGACGGCAGATGGATCGTGGGCACCTGGCCCTCCGGCGCGCCGCGACCGGAGGCGGGAAGCGGCTCGCCGGGTCGAAGGCGCACGGTGACCGTGACCTCGCCGGACGGTGGGGCGGGGATGGCGTCCGGCACGTCACCCTCGCCCGGCGGAACCCACCCCCGGTCGACGATCAGCACGCGACCGTCGACATCGCGGAAGGGCACCAGCACCTCGAAGGCGCTCGTGCCCCCGTGCGGGCGGTTGCGCACGAGCAGCTGTTCGTCGGCGAGGTACTCGCCCTGCAGGGTGACCGGCCGCCACTCGTCGTCGGGATCGAGCACGTCGTCGTCGCCCAGCACCTCGGTGAGGGGCACCGCGGGGGCGTCGTAGTTCTGCTCGACCAGCGCGATCTGCTCGGCCCGCGATTCGTTGCGCTCGAACTGCCAGTGCGACAGGAAGGCGCAGGCGATCGCGAGCCCGATCGCGATCAGGGTGTAGACGCCCCAGCGGGTCAGGCGGTTGTTCACGAGGGCACACCGTCTCTCACGGTCACGGGGAAGTCACGGGCGGCCAGATAGTCGCGGAGGAAGTCCACGTGCTCGGGGCACGCCAGCCAGATCTTCTCGCGGTCGGGGGCGTGGATGCGGGGATTGCGCCACACGACCTGGCTGGTCGCCGCGCTCCGGCATCCGGCGCGCGAGCAGATCAGATCGGTCATTGCTCCGCGCGGCCTTCGCGGATCGTGAAGACGCCGGGGTTCGCCTCCTGCACAGGCGGAGGACCGGGAGCCGCATCGAGCTCCTGCAACGGCGACTCGGCGGAGGTCTCCGTGCTGTCGCTTCCCGCATTGGCGAACACCACGGCGATGTAGGGCAGCACAGCTGCGGCCAGGGCGAACACCCACGTGTACCACCCGAACGGCTGCACGAAGAACATCAGGCCGAAGCACACGATGCGGATCGTCATCGTGAGCGCGTAGCGGCGCACGCGGTGGTCGCTCTCGTCCCCAGGAGACTGGGGGAGAGAGGTGACGGCCGGGACTCGACGTGCGTTCTTCACGATGCTTCCAGCCTACGCCGGTGCGGGCTCGGCGGCGCCCCGATTCCGCCCGGGGCACGCTCGCTGCAGTCGCTAGGATCGTTCACGGCTCGGAAACCCGACCCCCGACCAGAGCAGGAGTGCCCCCATGAGTGCTGACCGCGTCGTCCTCGTCACCGGAGGCAACCGCGGCATCGGCCGCGCCATCGCCGAGCGCTTCGTGCGAGAGGGGTACCGCGTGGCCGTCACCGCCCGCAGCGGCGAGGGTCCGGAGGGCACGCTCACGGTGCGCGCCGATGTCACCGATGCCGCGTCCCTCGATGCCGCGTTCACCGAGGTCGAGCAGCAGCTCGGCCCGGTCGAGGTCGTGGTGGCCAACGCCGGGATCACGAAGGACACCCTCCTGCTGCGCATGAGCGAGGACGACTTCGACAGCGTGGTCGCCACCAACCTCGGCGGCACCTTCCGCGTCGTCAAGCGTGCTTCGAAGGGCATGCTGCGCGCACGGTTCGGACGCATCATCCTCATCTCCAGCGTCGTCGGGCTCTACGGCTCCGCCGGTCAGGTCAACTACGCGGCGTCGAAGAGCGCCCTGGTCGGCTTCGCCCGGTCGATCACGCGTGAGCTCGGGGCCCGCGGCATCACCGCCAACGTCGTCGCGCCCGGGTTCATCGAGACCGACATGACCGCGGAGCTCCCGGAGGAGACGCAGAAGCAGTACCAGGCCAGCATTCCCGCCGGAAGGTTCGCGACGGCGGATGAGGTCGCGGGTGTGGTCACCTGGCTCGCGAGCGATGATGCCGCCTACATCTCGGGTGCCGTCATTCCCGTCGACGGCGGCCTCGGGATGGGCCACTGACGCGCTGAGAGGCCCGGGCTCCGACCCGTCCGCACGTCGGACTCACCGGGCGACGGCGGCGACCAGCAGCTCACCCAGGCGCTGCGGAACCGAGAACTGCGGCCAGTGGCCGGACCCGATGCGCACGACCTCGGCGTCGGCGATGGCGTGGAACTCCTCCGCGTATGCACCCCACTGTGCGATCGTCGCCTCGAACGCCTCCTCGTCGAGCCCGCCCATGAGCAGCGTCACCGGCACGGAGTGGCGCGCGGGGTTCTCGAGCTGGATCTCGTCCGCGGGCACGCGTCCCGGCACGCTCTGCGTCAGCCCGACCGTGCGGGCCCGTGTCGCGTCGTCGAGGTCGTGCACATCCTCGTCGGGGAAGAAGTCCCACCCGGGGAACGGGACGGCACCGTCGACGACCTCGAACGCATTGATGCCCGAACCGGGCGGCGGCGGCACCGTGTCGACGAAGATCACGCGCCGCACGCGCTCGGGCCTCGCGTCGGCGACTCCCCAGGCCACATTGCCGCCTCCGCTGTGACCGACGACGACCACGTCGCCCTCGACCTCATCGACGGCGGCCACGCCCGCGGCCACCCACTCCGCCATGCCGATGTCGGAGGCGGCCGGACCGGAAGCCCCGAGACCGGGAAGGGTGAGCGGATGGGTGCGGTGTCCTGCCTGCTCCAGCGCCGGTATCACGTCGTCCCAGCTGCGCGCGTCGAGCCAGAGTCCGGGGATGAGGATGATGTCCATGCGGCGACGCTAGCGCTGGCCGCCGACATCCACCACCGCCCTCACGGCAGGAGAGGGATGACCTCCGCGAGATCCTGCGTGGCGACGACGAGGCTCGCGGCCTCCCGGACGGCCGGCTTCGCGTTGAACGCGAGTCCGAGTCCGGCGACGGCCATCATGGGCAGATCGTTCGCCCCGTCACCGATGGCGATGGTGGCTCGCCGCGGGACCCGGAGCTCATCCGCCCAGGTCTGCAGCCAGGACGCCTTGGCCTGCCCGTCGACGATGTCGCCGTCGACGCGACCCGCCAGCGCGCCGTCCGCGACCTCGAGGCGGTTGGCACGCCACCGGTCGACGCCGAGCTCGGGAGCGATGTGGTCGAGGATCTCGTGGAACCCGCCGGACACGACGCCCACCACGCCACCGCGCGCGTGCACGGCGGCGGTGAGCTCGCGGACGCCCGGGGTCGGCTCGATGCGGGCGCGGACGCGCTCGAACGCCGACACCGGCACCCCCTCCAGTGCGGCGACGCGCGAGCGGAGGCTGGATGCGAAGTCGATCTCGCCCCGCATCGCGGCCTCGGTGGCGGCCTGCACCTCCGCGCGGCGACCGGCCTCGTCGGCGAGGAGCTCGATCACCTCGTTGCGGATGAGCGTGGAATCGGCATCAAGGACGACGAGGAAGCGCGCGGAGGTCACCCTCCGAGCCTAGCGATGCGGGCGCACGGGCCCGGACGGCGTGACGGCTCAGCGCTCGATGAAGACGCCCTTGCCGACCACGGTGATGCCCGACTCCGTTACCGTGAAGCCGCGCGCGAGGTCTCGCTCACGGTCCACACCGACCGTCGCGCCGTCCGCGAGGACGACGTTCTTGTCGAGGATCGCCCGGTGCACGCGAGCGCCCTGCCCGACGTGCACATGATCGAACACGACGGAGTCGGTGATGGTCGAACCGCCACCGGCCAGGGTCCACGGTCCCACCACGCTCCGCTCGAGGTGCGTGCCGGACAAGACGGAGCCGAGGGACACGATCGAGTCGATCGCGTTGCCGATGCGGCCGACGGAATCGCGCACGAACTTCGCAGGCGGCGAGTTCACCGCCTGTGAGTGGATCGGCCACTCCATGTTGTAGAGGTTGAACACGGGCAGTGTCGAGATCAGATCACGGTGCGCGTCGAAGAACGAGTCGATCGTCCCCACATCCCGCCAGTAGGAGCGGTCGCGCGGCGACGAGCCGGGGACGTCGTTCTGCTTCATGTCGTAGTAGCCGGCCTCGCCGCGGTCGACGAAGTACGGCACGATGTCGCCACCCATGTCGTGGCTCGACGTCGGGGACTCGCCGTCCGCCTCGACGGCGGCGATCAGGGCGTCCGCATCGAAGATGTAGTTGCCCATCGAGGCCAGCACCTCGTGGGGGGAGTCCGCGAGACCGGTGGCGTCGGTCGGCTTCTCGAGGAACTGCCGGATGCGTCCGGACTCCGGGTCCGCGTCGATCACGCCGAACTGCGAGGCGAGGGCGAGCGGCTGCCGGATGCCGGCCACGGTGGCCTTGGCGCCCGACTCGATGTGCGCCTCGAGCATCTGGCGGAAGTCCATGCGGTAGACGTGGTCGGCGCCGATCACCACGACGATGTCCGGCTTCTCGTCGTTGATCAGGTTCATGCTCTGCAGGATCGCGTCGGCCGAGCCGGAGAACCAGCGCTTGCCCAGTCGCTGCTGCGCGGGGACGGAGGCGACGTACGAGTCGAGCAGTGCCGACATCCGCCAGGTCTGCGAGATGTGCCGGTCCAGGCTATGGGACTTGTACTGGGTGAGCACCACGATCTGACGCAGGCCCGAGTTGATCAGGTTGGAGATGGCGAAATCGATCAGGCGGTACTGGCCGCCGAACGGCACGGCAGGCTTCGCACGATCCCCTGTCAGCGGCATGAGTCGCTTGCCCTCGCCGCCGGCGAGGATGATCCCGAAGACCTTCTTTGGAGCGGACATGGCTCCACCATAGATGCCGCCGCGCGGGGGAAACTAGCGTCTGGACAAGCCGGTCGCTAGCGTCTAGGCATGCGAGTCGAGATGATCAGCAAGGAGTACCCGCCGGAGATCTACGGCGGCGCCGGAGTGCACGTGGCTGAGCTGGTCGCCGCCCTGCGCGAGAGCATCGATGTGACGGTCCGCGCCTTCGGTGCGCCGCGCGAGGAGGAGGGCACGTTCGCGTACCGCACGCCGACCGGACTGGCCGGCGCGAACCCGGCGCTGCAGACGCTGGGCACCGACCTCGAGATCGTCGCCGCGATCGGCGGGGCCGACCTCGTGCACAGCCACACCTGGTACGCGAACTTCGCCGGTCACCTCGCGTCGCAGCTGCACGGCATCCCGCACGTGCTGACCGCGCACAGCCTGGAGCCGCTGCGACCGTGGAAGGCGGAGCAGCTCGGCGGCGGCTACGCGGTGTCGAGCGGGATCGAGAAGCTGGCGTACGAGAACGCGGCCGCCGTCGTCGCGGTGAGCGCGGGGATGCGCGCCGACATCCTGCGCAGCTATCCCGGGGTGGACCCCGCGCGTGTCCGGGTGATCCACAACGGCATCGATGTGGAGCGCTGGCGGCCGGTCGAGGACGCCGCGTTCCTGGAGTCGATCGGCATGGACCGCGCTCGCCCGTCCGTGGTGTTCGTCGGGCGGATCACCCGGCAGAAGGGACTGCCGTACCTGCTCCAGGCGGCCCGGCTCCTGCCGCCGGAGGTGCAGCTGGTGCTGTGCGCCGGCGCCCCGGACACCCCGGAGATCATGGCCGAGGTGCAGGAGGGGGTGCGGCTTTTGCAGCAGACTCGCGAGGGCGTCATCTGGATCGAGCGCATGCTCCCCCGCGACGAGCTGTCGGCCATCCTCGCCGCAGCGACCACGTTCGTGTGCCCCTCGGTGTACGAGCCGCTGGGCATCGTGAACCTGGAGGCGATGGCGTGTGGCGCCGCGGTTGTCGGCACGGCCACGGGTGGGATCCCGGAGGTGGTCGACGACGGCGTGACCGGCCGCCTGGTGCCGATCGAGCAGGTGCAGGACGGCACGGGCACCCCGATCGACCCGGAGCGCTTCGTCGCCGACCTGGCCGCCGTGCTGACCGAGGTCGCGACGGATCCGGAGCGCGCCCGCGCATACGGTGAAGCCGGACGGGAGCGGGCGCGGACCCAGTTCAGCTGGACCGCGATCGCGGAAGCGACCCGCGCGCTCTACGCGGAGCTGATCCGTTGAGCCGATAGGCTGGCCGCATGCCGATCGCTCTGGATTTCGCTGACGTCGTCGTGCGCCGAGAGGGGCGCAACATCATCGATCACGTGACCTGGCAGGTCGCCGACGATCAGCGATGGGTGATCCTCGGGCCGAACGGCGCGGGCAAGACCACGCTGCTGCAGCTGGCCGACACGCTCATGCACCCGACGGCCGGCACGGTCACCGTGCTGGGGGAGACGCTCGGTCGCACCGACGTGTTCGAGATCCGCCCCCGGATCGGGTTCGCCTCCTCCGCGATGGCCAAGCGGGTTCCGCGTGACGAGACCGTGCTCAACACGGTGCTCACGGCCGCGTACTCGGTGCTCGGCCGGTGGAACGAGAGCTATGAGGACATCGATGAGCGCCGCGCCCTCCGCGTGTTGCGCGATTGGCGTCTGGATCACCTCGCCGACCGCACGTTCGGCACGCTCAGCGACGGCGAGCAGAAGCGTGTCCAGATCGCGCGCGCCGTCATGACCGACCCGGAGCTGCTGCTGCTCGACGAGCCGACGGCCTCGCTCGACCTCGGCTCGCGTGAGGAGCTGCTCGGCCTGCTCGGCGGGTACGCCTCGGCGCCGTCGACGCCCGCGATGCTGATGGTGACGCACCACGTGGAGGAGATCCCGGTCGGTTTCACGCACGTGCTGCTGCTGCGTGACGGCGTCGTCGTCGCGGCGGGGCCGATCGAGGAGTCGCTCACGAGCGAGTCGCTGACGGCCGCGTTCGGGATGCCGATCACGCTGTCTCAGGAGGGTGGCCGCTACGCCGCCCGCGCCGCGTCCTGACGCGGCATCTGATAGAATCGACCCTTGGTGCTCTCTGCACCGCAGACTTCCCTCGTCCCTGGCACAATCCAGGGCAGCAACTAAGGAATCCCATGAAGACTGACATTCACCCCGACTACCAGGCCGTCGTGTTCCGCGACCTCGGCTCGGGCGAGACCTTCCTCACCCGTTCCACCGTCACCAGCGACAAGACCATCGAGCTGGACGGCGTGGAGTACCCGGTGATCGACGTCGAGATCTCCTCGGCTTCGCACCCCTTCTACACGGGCAAGCAGCGCATCATGGACTCGGCCGGTCGCGTCGAGAAGTTCAACCAGCGCTTCAAGGGCTTCGGCGGCTCCTCCAAGTAAGGGCCCCCGACGAAGGCCCCGCGTTCCTCGGAACGCGGGGCCTTCGTCATTCCCGGCGCCCGTCACAGGTCGATGATGATCCTGGTGCCGCGGATGCGGTCGGGCGGGTCGCCCGGGGAGGGGGCGGGGGCGGTGCGCCGTGTCTGCCGATCGCGCTCCTGGCCGGCTTCGTGAGCCGAGGGGGACCACACGCTGTCGAATGCGCCGACGAGCCCGCCGCCGGTCGCGTGCTCGTACTTCTCCTCGACAGGCTTGCGCGAGAACGTGTGTCGCACCCCGGCGATCAGCAGCGCGGGACCCGTGACCAGGACCAGCGCGACCGTCGCCCACGCCATGACGTCTCGCATGCCCCCAGGATAGGCGGCTGCAGCGTCGCCGTGGGGCGTCAGCGCAGGCGTCGACCCGCGGCGAGGTCGATCAGGCGGGAGAGCACCTGGCCCGTCCGCAAGCCGTTGTGCTCGTGTTCGCTGGTCACCCACAGGGATACCCCGGTGAGCAGTCGCGCGGTCTCGAGTGAGAACTCGAGCGGCACGTACACGTCATCCACGTACACGGCGGCGGCTCCCGTCGCACCCGAGGCGGTGATCGCCGCGGGGTCGTAGATCTGCGGCCAGGCATGCTCGGCCAGGGCCAGAGTGACCTCGCGCCACGGCCGCAGCGCCGGAACCGTGTCGGTCCACTCGCGGCGGATGTGCTCGCCCGTGAACAGCGTGGGATCGTCCTGGAAGTCGGCGGGTTCGACGCGCTCGGCCGACCACCGGGTCGCATGGCCGCTCGCATAGCTCGACTCATGGAACACGTAGTACAGCGGATTGCGGCCGCCGAAGGGCATGGCGTGCATCAGGTCGTACCGGAAGGCGTTCGACGAGGGGTCGCGCTCCAGGAGCGACCACACCGTCTGCCATCCGTCGTCGGTGCCGAGCGCGGAGCCGACCGAGCGCAGGCGCGAGCGCGAGACGACCTCGCCGTCCGGCAGGACGATGCGGCCCTCGTCGGCGAGGTCGATCAGTCGGCGCATGGTGTCGCGGTGCTCGGGGAACCGGCGGTAGTAGCGCTCGGAGGCCATGCGCATCTTGTCGTAGCACAGCGCGTAGACCTCGTCGGGGTGCCGCTCGACGGTGCTGAGGCCGCCGGTGATGAACACGTCGCGCAGCGACCCGGCATCGGTCGACAGGTAGGCGAGCGTGGTGAACCCGCCGAACGACTGACCCAGCACGCTCCAGGTGGTGGCACCGAGGTGCTCGCGCATCGCCTCGGCGTCGCGCACGATCGCATCGGCGCGCAGGTGGGTCAGGTGCTCGGCCACCGCGTCGGCTCCCTGAGCGAGGTCGTCGTCGCCGACGGGGGTGGAACGACCGGTGCCCCGCTGGTCGAGCAGCACGACCCGGTAGTGCGCGAGCGCCTGGTCGAGCCACGCCGGGGCGGTGGAGGAGTGGAACGGCCGCGGCGCCTCGTGCCCCGGGCCGCCCTGCAGGAAGACCAGGTACGGCAGCTGCTCTCCGCCCTCGCGCGCGACCACCGCGGCGAACACGTCGATGGTGCGCGGGTCGGCGGGGTCGTCCCACACGAGCGGCACGGTCAGGGTGTGCTCGTCGACGGTCAGGTCGAGCAGGCGGCGGCGGACGGTGGTCGTCATGTCACATCACGTTCCCGATGTAGGAGTACTTGACGAAGACCTCGGAGGCGAGCCCGGACTCCTCCAGCACGCCCTGCACCGCGGTCATCATGTAGTTCGAGTCCCACCCCATGTACAGCGAGTGCTCGTCGTCGAGCCGGTCCCACTGGCCCTTCCACGCCTGGGCGTCGTAGATGGGGCCGCCGTGCGCGGCGCAGTACGCGACGGCCGCCTCACGGGTGTCGGTCCACGCACGCCGGAACACGCGGTTGAAGAGGTGCTTGACGTCGTAGACCTCCCAGCGCTCTCCGCGGTACTCGACGTAGTCGAACTCGCGCTCCCAGCCGGCCGGCCAGCCGCGCCGGCGGACGGCGTCGAGGATCGGGGTGAGGCCGTCGTCGTCGATCTCCGGCAGGGCAGGGCGGGCCCAGATCCGCAGCAGCTCGGTCGTCAGCGCGACCGTGCGGGCCGTGATGGCGGCGGTGCCCCAGGCCGCAGCGGCGGTCAGCTCTCGCGTGGCCGGCACGGTGCTGCGCGCGTAGGCCTCGTCGCGCTTGACCGGGAACGATGCTCCGAACACGCGCTCGGTCAGCCCCTGCTCGAGCAGCGTGAGGTTGCCGAGCGTGGGAGCGAGCGCGCGGTGGCTGTTCTGCTCGTCCTCGCTGTACTCGCTCCACGGACGCACGCCGTCGCCCGACCACGCGTCACCGGGGACGGCCGGGACGATGTGCTCGACATCGAAGCCCTCGACCTCGTCGACGCCTTCGAGTCGCCCGAGCACGTAGGCGGGGTAGGGCAGCTCGCTGTACTTCAGGACGGCGCTCACACGCTCGTCCGACGGCGTGATGCGGGCGATCGCACGGGCAAGCGCTTCCTGACCGTTCGCGCGCGCCCGGCAGAGCCGCGCGATCAGGCGCTCGGTCGGCAGATTCACCAGCACGCGGCGGAGGTACATGGCCTGCAGCCACTCGAGCGTCTGCAGGAACTCGGCTCGGTCGATGCGTCCGCGGACGTGGTCGCTGTAGGCGTTGAGCACCAGCGGATACGACGAGCGTCCGAACGTGTTGACGGCCCGCAGCTGCCGCGCGATCTCGAGGTCGGGCTCCCGTGACGGGTCGAGCAGGATGCCGTAGAGCTCGGCGAAGTGCCGCCAGTTCGCGGCATCGGCCTGGAGGTGCGCGACGTCGACGCGCGGGAACGACTGGCGGAACGCGCTGTACACGCCGTGCTCGCCGTTCGCCGCGACCTCTCGGCCGGTGACCATGACGAGGTAGTGGCGCCAGAACGCGCCGATCGCCTCGCCGGTGTGCTGTTCGATGGGCAGCCAGAAGCGCGACTCGACGTCGAGCTGTTCGGCGTGGCTCAGGCCCATCAGGATGTAGTTGTGGATGAGCTCGTGGTCGCGCAGCGGCTCGCCGGTGGAGTTGAGGCTCTCGAAGATCTGCTGCGCGTTGGCACGGGGACCCAGCGTGATCGACACGTGCTCCAGGCGCTGCAGCCCCCGCCAGATCAGCGGCACCTCGTCGACGTGGATCTGGCTGCGGAAGAACGCGTAGTTGTCGTCGAACCGCGACTCGCGGTCGAGGTCGTCGCGGCGGTCGAGGACGACGGACTCGTACAGCTCGGCCCATGCGTCGTGGGGTCGGAGCTTGGTGCGTCCGGGAGCGTCCGCCAGGACGAGCACGCGGGAGAGCTCGGCGGCGAGGGCCGGATCGGTGTCGCGGACCGCGTGATGCAGGGCGGCGACGAGGAGCATGAGCGTGGTGATCCGCTGCTGTCCGTCGATCAGGATGAGGTCGGCGTCCTCGCCGCTGCCGTCCTGCGCGGAGAGGATGGAGCCGAGGAAGTGACGGTGGGCGTCGTCTTCCGCCGCGACCGCGCGGACGTCGGACAGGAGCCGTTCGCAGCCGCCGATGTCCCACCGGTACTGCCGCTGATACACGGGGACGACGATGGCCGTGCGTCCCGCCGCGAGCCATTCGATCGTGTTGACTGCTGTCGCCTCGACGTTGGTCGCGGTGCTCATGCTGGTGTCTGATCCTCCCGTTGCGACGGGCGCCGAGAACGCGCTCGACGCCCCGCCCAGTCTATTCGGGTTATGCACGGCCGCCCTCCGGGGAGGCGGCGAGCCCCGCTGTTAGGCTTGCCTTATCAGGGCCTGTTAAAACGTGCTGGCCCCCGATGAAAGGAACATGACTCGATCATGGGATACATCAAGTCCGCAGCGCTGGAGGAGAAGGGCTTCGTCGTCCTCGACAGCTACGACCAGGAGGCCGACCCCAAGGAGTGGCTGGACGTCGAGTACAACGACTGGAAGTCCTCGGGCGACACCCGGTTCGCGCCGCTCGCCAGCGCCTTCGGCGACATCGAGTGCAACGGCTTCTGGAACCACAAGCCGCCGCGCACCGACAAGGACGGCGTCTGGATCGACTCCCAGGTCGCGAAGGCACCGAACCTGACGCGTCGCGCGCAGGAGCCGGGTGCCAACGTCGGTCGGTGCCGCATCATCGAGCTGCAGCCCACCCCGTACGGCGACTGCCTGTACAACCTGCACCAGGACGACAACAACCGCCTGAACCCGGACGGGACCGGCTGGGTCGTCCGCGGCTTCTTCAACCTCACCGACGACAAGGACAGCTACTTCGTCCTGCGCGAGAACCGCACCGACCCGAGCATCGAGTACCGCATCGCACTGCCGGCCGGCGCGCAGCTGATCGTGGACACACAGCGCCTGTGGCATGCCGCCACCCACAACGGCACCGACCCGCGCTACTGCCTGATCACGTCGTGGACCTCGGGCCCCGAGCTCGACGCCTACATCGAGAAGTACCACGGCACCGACGACGTCCCGAACGTCGAGGTCCCGCAGGACGTGCTGGAGTTCGGCTACGCCGAGCAGGCGCGCAAGGACGCGGCGCGCGCCGCGTACTACGCCGCCAAGGGCCAGCAGGTCAAGCAGGCCATGAGCGAGGCGTGATCCTCCGCTGATACGACGAAGGCCCCGGTCGCTCGACCGGGGCCTTCGTCATGGAATCACACGCTTGTGATTTATGCGGAACTCCGCGAGAATGGGCGCACAACCGCATACTCTCGCCACTTCGTGGGTCAGGTCGTAGGGGAAGACGCACCTGATGAAACGGAGAGATCATGGCGACGGCTTACGCACGCGGAGTGGTGTTCATCCACTCGGCGCCTCGCGCGCTCTGCCCGCACCTGGAATGGGCGGTCGGTCGCGCTATCGGGCGTGCGGTGAACTTCGACTGGACGGAGCAGCCGGTCCTCGACGGCGCCCGGCGCGCCGAGTTCTACTGGGACGGCCCCGTCGGCACGGGTGCTGCGCTCGCGACCGCGATCCGCGGCTGGGAGCACCTGCGCTTCGAGGTCACGGAAGACCCGACGCCCCGCAGTGACGGCGGCCGCTGGCTGCACACTCCGGATCTCGGCATCCACTACGCGCAGACCGACGCCGCCGGCAACATCGTGATCGGCGAGGACCGCATCCGCTACGCGATGGAGATCGCCGCAGGGAACGCCGTCGAGCTGCAGCGCGAGCTGGACATCGCGCTCGGCTCCGCCTGGGACGAGGAGCTCGAACCGTTCCGCCACGCCAGTGACGATGCGCGCGTCGTCTGGCTCCACAAGGTCGGTTGACCGGCCCGCAGACCGGGGGCGCGGGAGGCGTGAGTATCGGATTCCGGTGAGTGATCCCGGACGCTGAGAAGACGTATCCTCGCCCCGCTCGACGAAGACCCCGCCACGGATGCCGCGGCGGGGTCTTCGTCGTCAGATGACAGCCGCGTGGCGCATCTCCGCCGCGGGCTGACGGCCGCCTCCCACCAGGTCACCCCACGCCAGGGCGAGACGGGCCATCGCCTCCGCCGTGCGCTCCGGCGGAAGGGTGATCGGGATGCGGAGCCGGCGCTCCAGCACCCCGCCGGTCGTGAAGCGCGGCCCTGGGGGCAGGATCAGGCCCTGCTCGCGGGCGGCGAGCGACAACGCCGTCGAGACCGGCGCGCCCAGATCGATCCAGGCCGACAGGCCGCCCGGGGTGCGCGGCATCCGCACGCCGGGCAGGTGCGTGAGGCCCTCGGCGACGGCAGCGCGTCCCGCCGTGAGCCGGCTGCGCACGTGCGCGCCGAGTGCAGGCATGTCGCGCAGCAGCTCGACCGCGATGCACTGCTCGAGCAGCGCGGTGCCCAGCTCGAACGAGGGGCGGACGGCGAGCAGGCGCGCGATCACGGAACGCTCGGCCCGGATCCACCCAATGCGCATCCCGCCCCACGCGATCTTCGACATCGAGCCGACGGTGATGACGTGCGGTCCCTCCGCGGCGAGGGGGACAGGAGCCCAGCCGCGGTCGATGTCGAGCTCGGCTGTGGTCTCGTCGACGATCAGATGGGTTCCCACGTGACGCGCGGTGGCGGCGATGCGGGAGCGCTCCTCCTGCGGAAGGGTGGCACCGGTCGGGTTGTGGAAGTCGGGGATGAGATAGGCGACGTGGGGGCGCGCGCTGAGCAGCGTGTCCGTGACGTGGCGGGTGTCCCAGCCGTCCGTGTCGACCGGCGTGGGCACCAGGCGGTAGCCGTGCCGATGGAGGGCTTCGAGCGCGTGGGGGAAGGTGGGCTGTTCCACGAGTGCGCGTTCGCCCCGACGCCCGATCGCGGTGAGGATCAGGTTCACGGCGTTGAGCGCTCCGGACGTCACGATGATCTCGTCCGCGGTGGTGTCGGCCCCGCGTTCCGTGAAGCGCTGCGCGAGCGCCTCGCGCAGCTCCGGAAGCCCCTGCAGCGAGTAGCCGCTCGTGCCGCGCAGCGCCGCGAGTCGCGGGAGTGAGCGCACGGTCGCGTCGTACAGCCCGGGGGTGGAGTCCATCGAGGCGATGGAGAGGTCGATCGCGTCGCCGTCGCCGTCCTGTCCCGGCAGCGCGGGGCCGTGGGGGAGTGCGACCCGGGTGCTGCCGCCGTGGTGCCGTGTGACGTAGCCGTCCGCCTCCAGCAGGCCGTACACGCGCGTGATGGTCGAGCGGGAGCGGCGCAGCTCGACCGCGAGAGCACGCTCGCTGGGCAGTCGTTCCCCCACCGTGAGCCGGCCGTCGAGGATGAGCGCGGTGATCTGGCGGGCCAGGGTGGTGGCCGAGGCGCCGGCGACGCTGCGCGCTCCGAGCTGTTCCACGAGTCGTGAGGACATGACTCCAGCTTGCCGCAAAAGTGGACTGCTATACGCAGGCCACTTTTGTCGCAGTGGTCTCGGCGACCGCGGCTCCCGTCGTTCCACGATGGAGAGATGCTCCTGCGCTCCATCCTCCTGCCCGTCCGCGCCACGAGCCCTCGCGACCTCGCGGAGCGCCTGGTCCAGCTCGTCATCGGACTGATGCTCTACGGCATCGCGCTGGCGTTCATGGTCCGCGGGGGCATCGGTGTGGCGCCGTGGGACGTGCTCGCGCTCGGTGTCGCGGGACGGAGCGGCCTCGGCTACGGCGCCGTCACCGTGCTGGTGTCGATCGTGGTCTTGCTGCTGTGGATCCCCCTGCGCCAGCGCGTCGGTCTCGGCACCCTGCTCAACGCCCTCCTGATCGGCCCCAGCGCCGACCTCGCGCTGCTGGCACTGCCCTCCCCGCCGAACGTGTGGATCGGCGCGCCCATGTTCGTGTTCGGACTCGTGCTGCTGGCGTTCGCCACCGGGCTCTACATCGCCGCTGACTTCGGTCCCGGCCCGCGGGACGGACTGATGACGGGTCTCGTCCGGACCACCGGATGGCCGGTCTGGCTCGCCAGGACCGTGATCGAAGGTTCGGTGCTCCTCATCGGATTCCTGCTGGGCGGCCCGGTGGGTGTGGGGACCGTGCTCTTCGCGTTCGGCGTCGGTCCGCTCATCGGCTGGTTCCTTCCCCGCATCGAGCGGCGCCGCAGGGCCCGGTCGCAGCGGCTCGCCGTCTCGAACGGCTGAGCCGGGTCCGTCGAGACAGGACGAGGCCCCCGGGACGTCCCGGGGCCTCGTCGTGTCGTACGGGGTCGTCAGTCGGCGCTGCCCACCACGAGCACCGCGTTGTGTCCGCCGAAGCCGAAGGAGTTGCTGATCGCGATCTGCGGTCCGTCGCCCAGGGGCATCGGCTCTCCGGACAGGCGGAACGGGACCTCGGGGTCGGGCTCCGTCATGTTGATCGTCGGAGGGGCGACCCGGTCGCGCAGCGCGAGGATCGAGAAGATCGCCTCCAGCGCGCCGGTGCCGCCGAGCAGGTGCCCGGTCGACGCCTTGGTGGCCGACACCGGGATCTCATCGATTCGGTCGCCGAAGACCTTCTTGAGCGCTGTGTACTCGTTCGGGTCGCCCACCGGCGTCGAGGTGGCGTGGGCATTGATGTGCGTGACCTGGTCGGCCGTGATGCCGGCCTCCTCGAGAGCCTGCGTGACCGCACGGGCCGCGCCGTTGCCCTCCGGGTCGTTGCCCGTGATGTGGTAGGCGTCGGCCGTGACACCGCCGCCCAGGATGTAGCCGTAGATCTTGGCGCCGCGAGCCTTGGCGTGCTCCTCGGTCTCGAGGATCAGCGCGGCCGCTCCCTCGCCCATCACGAAGCCGTCGCGGTCGATCGCGCCCGGACGCGATGCGTGGGCCGGGTCGTCGTTGCGGCGGGAGAGGGCCTGCGCGGAAGCGAACGCCGCCATCGTGATGGGGTGGATCGCGGACTCGGTGCCGCCGGCGATCACGACGTCGGCGAGACCCTCCTGCAGGTGGTGGAAGGCGTGGATGAGGGACTCGGTGCTCGAGGCACAGGCGCTCACCACGGTCTGCGCGTAGGCGCGGGCCTCGAACTGCAGCGAGAGGTTGCCCGCGGCAGCGTTGGGCATGAGCATCGGGACCGTCAGCGGCATGACGCGGCGCGGTCCCTTCTCGCGCAGCGTGTCCCACGCGTCCAGCAGGGTCCACAGGCCGCCGATGCCGGTCGCGAAGTCGACGCCGAGGCGCTCGGGGGCGACCTCGGGGGAACCGGCGTCGGCCCAGGCCTCGCGTGCCGCGATCAACGCGAACTGCGAAGACGGGTCCAGACGCTTGGCCTCGTGGCGCGGCAGCACCTCTTCGGGGCGGACGATCGCCGAGGCGGCGAACGTGACGGGCAGCTCGTACTGCTGCACCCAGTCGTGCTCGATCGTGCGGGTGCCGGACACCCCGGCGAGGAGGTTGGTCCAGTTCTCGGGAGCCGTCCCGCCGATGGCGGACGTGGCGCCGATGCCGGTGACGACGATGCGCTTGGTCATGAAGGTGGTTCCTTGTCGAACGGGAGTCGTGCGGGAGATGGGCAGAGCGGAGGATGCCACGCCCCGCCGCAGCGGGGGTGGCATCCTGCCGTGTTACTCCTGGCCCGCGACGATGAAGTTGACCGCGTCGCCGACGGTCTTGAGGTTCTTGACCTCGTCGTCGGGAATGGTCACGCCGAACTTCTCCTCGGCGTTGACGACGATCGTCATCATCGAGATCGAGTCGATGTCGAGGTCGTCGGTGAACGACTTCTCCAGGGCGACCTCGGAGGCGTTGATGCCGGTCTCGTCGGTGATGAGCTCTGCGAGGCCGGAGAGGACCTCATCGTTGGTGAAAGCCATGGTGGTCTTCCTCTTTCTTACGGGGTGTATTAGGAACCGTGGAACAGTCTAGGGAAGGTCGGCGCGGACTCAGGGGAGGACGACGACCTGTGCGGCGAACACGAGACCGGCGCCGAAGCCGATCTGCAGCGCCAGCCCACCCGAAAGCTCGGGGTGTTCAGCCAGGAGGCGGTGGCTCGCGAGCGGGATGGAGGCGGCCGAGGTGTTGCCCGTCGTCTCGATGTCGCGGGCGATCGCCGTGGTCTCCGGCAGACCGAGCTGCTTGGCGAACTCGTCGATGATGCGCATGTTCGCCTGGTGAGGGATGAACGCGGCGAGGTCCTCCGCGGTCACGCCCGCCTTGTCCAGTGCCTCACGAGCGACCTTCACCATCTCCCACACCGCCCAGCGGAAGACGGTCGGGCCCTCCTGGCGCAGCGTGGGCCACGGCACCTCGCCGTCGCGGAACTCGGTGAGGGTGGCGTTCATGCCCACGGCGTCGGCCTTGGAGCCGTCCGAACCCCACACGGCGGGGGAGATGCCCGGCGTCTCGCTGGGGCCGATCAGTGCAGCGCCGGCACCGTCGCCGAGCAGGAACGAGATGCTGCGGTCGGTGGGGTCGACCACGTCGGACAGCTTCTCGGTGCCGATCACGAGAGCGTGGCGTGCCGTACCGGCCTTGATGAGCGCGTCGGCCTGCGCGATCGCGTACGCATACCCCGCACAGGCGGCGTTGATGTCGTAGGCGGCCGCCGGGTTCGCACCGACGCGGTCGGCGACGATCGCCGAGACCGAGGGCGTCTGCTTCGGGTTGCTGATCGTCGCGACGATCACGAGGTCGACCTGGTCGGCGGGGACGCCCGACTTCTCGATGGCCTCGGCGGCCGCGGCGGTGGCCAGGTCGATCGCATCCGTTCCCTTGTCGGCGCGCACGCGAGTCACGATGCCGGTGCGCTGGCGGATCCACTCGTCGCTCGAGTCGATCGGACCGATCAGGTCGTCGTTCGGGACGGCGTTCTCGCCGCGCGCGGCACCGTACGAGTAGATGCGGGTGTACGCGGGGCCGGTGAGCTGGGCGAGCGTGGCGCTCATGCGGCGTCTCCGTTCAGCAGCGCGACGGCTGCGTCGAGGTCTTCGGGGGTCTTGACGGCGACGGTCGGCACACCACGGAGCCCGCGCTTGGCGAGGCCGACGAGGGCGCCGGCGGGGGCGAGCTCGATGACCCCGGTGACGCCCGCCTCGGCGAACGACGCCATGCAGAGGTCCCAGCGCACCGGCGAGGACACCTGGTCGACGAGATACGAGAGCGCCTGCGCGCCGTCGGAGACCACGGAGCCGTCGCGGTTGGTCCAGAGCGTGATGTCGGGGTCGACGGGGGACACGTCGGCCACCGCGTCGCGGAGCGCGGCGACCGCCGAGCCCATGTACGAGGTGTGGAACGCGCCGGCGACCTGCAGTGGCACCACGCGCGTGCCCTTCACCGGCTCCTCGGCCAGAGCAGCCAGTGCCGGCAGCGGTCCGGCGACCACGATCTGGCCGCCGCCGTTGTAGTTGGCGGGGGACAGGCCGAGCTCGGCCAGGCGGGCGAGCAGCGCCTCTTCGTCGCCGCCCAGCACCGCGCTCATGCCCGTGGGGGTCTGCGCGGCGGCATCGGCCATCGCGCGGCCGCGGATCCCCACCAGACGCATGCCGGTCGTCTCGTCGATCACCCCGCTGCCCACGAGGGCGGCGACCTCGCCGACCGAGTGACCGGCGATGCCGTCCGCACGGCGGCCGGACCGCTGCACGAGGGCGTCTCCGGCGAGGAGCGACGCGGCGACGATCAGCGGCTGCGCGATGCGCGTGTCACGGATGGTGTCGGCGTCGGACTCGGTGCCGTGGGTGCGGAGGTCGACCTCGGCCGCCTCGGAGAAGGAGGCGAGACGCTCCTCGGCGCCGTCGAGGTCGAGCCAGGGGGCGAGGAAACCGGGGGTCTGCGAGCCCTGTCCAGGGCAGACGACGACAATCACCCACCCAGTCTGCCAACGATTGCCGACGAGCGGTGGATGATCCATCACAAGATTGCGAGGATCCCTTGTGTGTGGCGCACAGGGCCCGGCGGCGTCACCGCGGCGGGCGCCGTGCGGACGGGCGGCGACGCACCTGCTCCGCGGCACCGATGGACCCGAGGATGAGGGCCGTCTGCAGGATGAGGGCCTCGCGCGGGCCCGTGGCGTCCCACCCGATCACCTCACTCACGCGCTTGAGGCGGTAGCGCACGGTGTTCGGATGCACGAACAGCTCGCGCGCGGTCGCCTCCAGCGAGCGGCCGTTGTCGAGGTAGCTCCACAGCGTGGTCACCAGATCGGTCGAATGGGCCTGCAGTGGGCGGAAGATGCGTTCGACCAGCGTCTGCTTCGCGAGGGGGTCGCCCGCCAGAGCGCGCTCGGGCAGCAGGTCGTCGGCTTCCACCGGTCGCGGTGCGCTCCGCCAGGCGCGAGCCACCGCGAAGCCGGCGAGGGCCGCCCTGGCGCTCTGGCTCGCATCGACGAGGGCGGCGACCGCGGGTCCGAGCACGACGAAGCCGGGCCCGAACGACGGCTCGAGCCGGGCGGCGATCTCCTGGAAGCCCAGCTCCTCGTCCTCGCCCTCCTGTCCGGCCACGCGGGCACGGCCGAGCACCAGGACGAGCCGTGAGCCCTGCACGCCGATCAGCACGTCGACTGCGAGCTTCCGCGCCGTCCGACGCACGAGGTCCACATCGAACTGCGGAGGCGTCGTGCCGACCAGCACCGCGACCTCGCCGTGTCCGTGCCAGCCCAGGGCGGCGATGCGGCTCGGCAGCTCCTCGTCGGCCTCTCCCGTGAGGATCGAGTCCACCACGAGTGCCTCGAGGCGCGCATCCCACAGGCCGCGGGCCTCTGCGGCGCGGGCGTACACGTCGGCCGCGGCGAACGCGACGTCGCGCGAGTACAGCAGGATGGCCTCGCGGAGATGCTCGCCCTTGCCGGCGACGCGCTCCTCGGTCACCTCCACCGTCACGCGGATCAGCTGGAGCGTCTGCTGCAGGCTCACGCTGCGCAGGAGCTCCCGTGGCGCGGCGGCGAAGATGTCCGCCGCGATCCACGGGGTCGAGGTGGGGTCGTCGTACCACTGGATGAACGAGGTGATGCCCGCCTGCGCCACCAGCCCGACCGCAGAACGGCGGGCCGGTGGCATGTCGGCGTACCACGGGAGCGTGTCCTCCAGCCGCTTGATCGTCACCGAGGCGATGTCACCGGAGATCCGGCGCAGCCAGGTGAGTGTCGCGGCCTTGTCCATGCCGGCGGCAGACGACGGTGTCACCGAAGGCTCAGCTTTCCCCGCCTGCGTTACCGCTGGTGCCGGCGTTCACATCGTGCAGACGGTACTTCTCGATGGCCTGCGCGGCGAGCGAACGGTCGACCGTGCCCTCCTCCGCGAGCGACTGCAGCGTGCGCACCACAATCGACGGACCGTCGATCTTGAAGAAGCGACGAGCAGCGGCACGCGTGTCGGAGAAGCCGAAACCGTCGGCGCCGAGCGTGGCGAAGCGGTTCGGCACCCACGGACGGATCTGGTCCTGGACGGCGTGCATGAAGTCGCTCACCGCCACGACCGGACCCTCGACGCCCTGCAGCTTCTGCGTGAGGTACGCCGTGCGCGGCTCCTGCTCGGGGTGGAGGAAGTTGTGCTCGTCGGCGGCGAGACCGTCGCGGCGCAGCTCGGTCCAGGAGGTGACCGACCACACGTCGGCGATCACGCCCCAGTCGTTCTTGAGCAGCTCCTGCGCCTCCATCGCCCACGGCAGTCCCACGCCCGACGCGAACAGCTGGGCGCGAGGCCCGTCCCCCTCGCCGACCGAGACGCGGTGGATGCCGCGGACGATGCCGTCGACGTCCACGTCCGCCGGCTCGGCGGGCTGCACCATCGGCTCGTTGTACACCGTGAGGTAGTACATGACGTTCGGGTCTTCGTGCTCGCCGCCGTACATGCGCTCCAGACCGGAGCGGACGATGTGCGCGATCTCGTAGCCGTAGGCCGGGTCGTAGGACACGGTGGCCGGGTTGGTCGCGGCCAGCAGGTGCGAGTGGCCGTCGGCGTGCTGGAGGCCCTCACCGGTCAGGGTGGTGCGTCCGGCGGTCGCTCCGATGATGAAGCCGCGTGCCATCTGGTCGCCCGCCGCCCACTGGGCGTCGCCCGTGCGCTGGAAGCCGAACATCGAGTAGAAGATGTAGATCGGGATCAGCGGCTCGCCGTGCGTGGCGTACGACGTGCCGGCCGCGGTGAAGGCCGCGAGGGCGCCCGCCTCGTTGATGCCGACGTGAACGATCTGGCCCTGCGGGCTCTCCTTGTAGGCGAGCAGCAGCTCCCGGTCGACCGACGTGTAGTGCTGACCGTTCGGGTTGTAGATCTTCGCGGTCGGGAAGTAGGCGTCCATGCCGAACGTGCGCGCCTCGTCGGGGATGATCGGCACGATGCGGTGACCGAACTCCTTCGAGCGCAGCAGGTCCTTCA
The DNA here is from genome assembly GCF_004794315.1 of Microbacterium sp. PF5. Taxonomy (NCBI): domain Bacteria; kingdom Bacillati; phylum Actinomycetota; class Actinomycetes; order Micrococcales; family Microbacteriaceae; genus Microbacterium; species Microbacterium sp. PF5. The sequence goes on from NZ_SSDQ01000071.1 coordinate 66,719, forward strand.
GCAGGCGGACGAAGGCCATGGTGGTGGCGATCTCCTGCGTGCCCGAGCCCTTCTTCGGCAGCGCGTACGCGTTCTCCTCGGGGAGCGAGAGCCCCACGTGGGTCGAGCGGCGCTCCGGCAGGAAGCCGCCCAGCGCGCGACGACGCTCCAGCATGTACTGGATCGTCTCGTCCTGCGGTCCCGGGTTGTAGTACGGGGGAAGGTACGGGTTCTCCTCGAGCTGCGCGTCCGTGATGGGGATGTGCATCGCGTCGCGGAACGTCTTGAGGTTGTCCAGCGTCATCTTCTTCATCTGGTGGGTCGCGTTGCGGCCCTCGAACTGCGGGCCGAGCCCGTAGCCCTTGACGGTCTTCGCGAGGATGACGGTCGGCTTGCCCTTGTGCTCGGTCGCGGCCTTGAACGCGGCGTAGACCTTGCGGTAGTCGTGGCCGCCGCGCTTGAGGTTCCAGATGTCGTCGTCGGAGTAGTCCTTGACGAGGGCGGCGGTGCGCTCGTCGCGCCCGAAGAAGTGCTCGCGGATGTACGCGCCCGACTCCGCCTTGTAGGTCTGGTAGTCGCCGTCGGGCGTGACATTCATCAGGTTCAGCAGCGCGCCGTCGGTGTCGCGGGCGAGCAGGTCGTCCCATTCGCGGCCCCAGACGACCTTGATGACGTTCCAGCCGGCACCGCGGAAGAACGACTCCAGCTCCTGCACGATCTTGCCGTTGCCGCGCACCGGGCCGTCGAGACGCTGCAGGTTGCAGTTGACGACGAAGGTCAGGTTGTCGAGGCCCTCGTTCGCCGCGACCTGCAGCTGACCGCGGCTCTCGACCTCGTCCATCTCGCCGTCGCCCAGGAAGGCCCAGACGTGCGACTGCGAGGTGTCCTTGATGCCGCGGTTCTCCAGGTACTTGTTCGACATCGCCTGGTAGATCGCGTTGATCGGGCCGAGCCCCATCGACACGGTGGGGAACTGCCAGTACTCGGGCATCAGCCGCGGGTGCGGGTAGGAGGGGATGCCGTTCGGGGCATGCGACTTCTCCTGACGGAAGCCGTCGAGCTGGTCCTCGGTCAGACGACCCTCGAGGAACGAGCGGGCGTAGGTGCCGGGGGAGGCGTGACCCTGGATGAAGATCTGGTCGGCACCGCCGGGGTGGTCGGCACCCTTGAAGAAGTGGTTGAAGCCCACCTCGTACAGGGCGGCGGAGGAAGCGTACGTGGAGATGTGACCGCCGACACCGATGCCGGGACGCTGCGCCCGGTGCACCGTGATCGCCGCGTTCCAGCGGATCCAGGCGCGGTAGCGGCGCTCGATCTCCTCGTCACCGGGGAACTCCGGCTCGTTCTCCGGAGCGATCGTGTTGATGTAGTCCGTGGTGGGGACCATCGGCACGTTCAGGTGCAGCTCCTTGGAGCGCTTGAGCAGGCTGAGCATGATCTCACGGCCGCGGCCGTGTCCCTTGGCATCCACCAGCTCATCGAGCGACTGCTGCCACTCGCCGGTCTCCTCCGGATCGCTGTCGAGGGGGCCCTGAGAGTACGGATCCTGGTCGTGGACGGTCACGGGGGAACCTTTCGTCAAGCTGGCAGGTCATGCCAAGGAAACGGGAAGCGACACGGGCAGCCTTGTCGGCCGTGCACAACGCGCGCCGACCTCAGCCTATCCCTCTTCCACGACGTGGGTGCGCATGCGCCGCCGGATAGACTGAGCGCACCAGGGCCTTTAGCTCAGCTGGTAGAGCGCCACGTTTACACCGTGGATGTCGTCGGTTCGATCCCGGCAGGGCCCACCGTCTCGAGGAGACCGGGGGAGCGACCATGGCGCGACGCATCGTCATCAGCGGGGCATCCGGCCTGATCGGCTCCGCCCTCGCGGCCTCGCTGCGAGGCGACGGGATCGAGGTCGACACGCTCGTGCGTCACCCGCCCCGGGAGGACGGCGAGCATCAGTGGATGCCCGGTGTGAGCTCCCTCAACCCCGACGTGCTCGCGGGTGCGGAGGCGGTCGTGGCCGTGGGCGGTGCCAGCGTCGGCCGGCTCCCGTGGACGCTGCGGTACCGCCGGGAGCTGGTGGAGTCCCGGCTCGATGCGACGCACACCCTCACGACGGCGCTGCGCTCGCTCGGCTCCGACGCTCCGGCGCTGGTCTCCGCGTCGGCCGTGGGCTACTACGGCTCCGCGCCGGGGGAGACCCTCACGGAGGACTCGCGGCCGGGCGACACGTTCCTCGCCGACCTCTGCGTGCGATGGGAGGCCGAGGCCAGACGGGTGGAGGACCTTACCCGGGTCGCGCTGCTGCGCACGGCCCCCGTGATCCATCGCCGCGGCGTCCTGCGGCCGCTGGTGCTGCTCACCCGGCTCGGGGTCGCGGGACCGCTGGGCCCTGGCACGCAGACGTGGCCGTGGATCTCGCTCGAGGACGAGGTGCGGGCGATCCGGCACACGCTCGACGCGAAGCTCACCGGTCCGGTGAACCTCGCGGGTCCGACGCCCGCCACCATGAACGACATCGGACGCGCCCTCGCCGCGCGGATGCATCGCCCGTACTGGCTTCGCGCTCCCCGGTGGGCGCTGCGCCTGGCGCTCGGGGACGCGGCCGACTCGCTCCTGCTGCCGGATGCCGATGTGCGCCCGGAGGTGCTCGAGCGCTCGGGGTTCCGGTTCACCCACCGGACCGCGGCGGATGCGGTGGCCGCGGCGGTCTGACCTGCGCGCTTTCGCACGGCTCGCCCCCTCCCGGAGCGACGAGCCCGCTGTCAGTATGGGCGCATGGAGATCATCGAGAACTCGAAGCTCACGGTCGTGGGTGCGGGGAGCGTCGGCTCCAGCGTCGCGTACGCCGCACTGATCCGCGGCTCCGCCCGTCACGTCGCGCTCTATGACATCGCCACCGAGAAGGTCGAGGCCGAGGTGCTCGACCTCGCCCACGGGACCCAGTTCACCGGGTCCAGCGCGATCGTCGGCGGCAGCGACATCTCGGTCGCGGCCGGCTCGCACGTGGTGGTCATCACCGCCGGGGCCAAGCAGAACCCGGGGCAGACCCGCACCGAGCTGGCCGGGGTGAACGCGGGCATCATCCGGCGCATGATGCCCGACCTGCTCGCCGTCGCACCGAACGCGGTGTACGTCATCGTCACGAACCCGTGCGACGTGCTCACCGTGATCGCTCAGCAGGAGACGGGGCTGCCGCCGGAGCGGATCTTCGCCTCCGGCACGGTGCTCGATACGTCGCGTCTGCGATGGAAGCTCGCCGAGCGGGCGGGAGTGTCGACTGCGAGCGTGCACGCGCACATCATCGGCGAGCACGGGGACACGGAGTTCCCCCTGTGGTCCCGCGCCACGATCGGCACGGTGCCGATCCTGGAGTGGGAGACGCCAGGACACCCGCGGTTCACGCTGGAGGAGCTGGACGAGATCGCGGTGGAGGTGCGCGACGCCGCGTACAAGGTGATCCGCGGCAAGGGGGCGACCAACTACGCGATCGGGCTGTCGAGCGCGCGGATCGTGGAGGCCATCCTCCGCGACGAGCACGCCGTGATGCCGGTGAGCACGGTGCTGCGCGACTTCCACGGCCTGGACGGCGTCGCCCTGTCGGTGCCGTCGATCGTGAGCGCCGCCGGGGCCGAGCCGATCCGCGCCACCTCCTTCTCGGACCGCGAGCTGGAGCAGCTGCGGCAGTCGGCCGATGCTCTCACCGCGGTCGCGGGGTCCCTGCAGGCGTGATCTGGGGGCGGTGCGCGGGCACCGCCCCGGCCTCAGCGGGCGTGACGATCGGTGCTGTTGAGCGCGGCGACGACGCGGGCGTAGTCCCCCCTCGCCTCGGCGTGGCGCAGGAACTTGACGCGCTCGACCTGCACCTCGGGCGCCTCCGGGTCGGTCTCGATGAGCGCCATGACCTCGTCGGCGAACTCGTCGAGAGGCATCGCCGACTCGTCCTGCTCCTGCCCGGGCATGAGAGCGGTGCGAACCGCCGGCGGCTCCAGCTCGACGACGGAGATGCTCGTGTCGGCGAACTGCAGGCGGAGGGATTCGCTGAGCATGTGGATCGCAGCCTTGCTGGTGTTGTAGGTCGGCGTCGCCTTGAGCGGGACGAACGCGAGCCCGGACGTCACGGTCATGATCGTCGCGGCGGGCTGCGTGCGGAGGTGCTCGACGAACGCGGCGATCAGACGGATCGGCCCGAGGACGTTGGTGGTCACGATCTCCTCGGCGGTCGCGAGGAAGCCGTCGGGTGAGCGCCAGTCCTCGGCGCGCATGATGCCCGCCATGGTGACGAGCACGTTCAGCGCCGGATGCTCGGCGAGGACGGTGCGGGCGGCTGCCTGGATGCTGTCGGCGTCCGCGGTGTCGATCTGCACGGTGTGGATGCCGGGGTGTGCGTCGGCGATCGCGGTGAGCCGGTCGGCGCGGCGCCCGCCGACGATCACGGTGTTCCCGCGTTCGTGGAGTCGGAGGGCCAGCGCGAGGCCGATGCCGCTGGTCGCGCCGGGGATGAAGATGGTGTTTCCGGTGATGTCCATGGTTCCAGCGTCGACGGCGGCGGCTGGACGCTCCAGAGAGGGATCGTCCAGGGACCGCCGATCCCTGGTTCGGGTGCCGCGGCAGGGGGATACTTCAGGAATGGATCGTGATGCGCTGGCCGACTTCCTGCTGCGCCGCCGGGAGGCGTTGACGCCCGCCGACGTGGGGCTGCCCGCGGGAGCGCGCCGCCGAACCGCCGGTCTGCGGCGCGAGGAGGTGGCCCAGCTGGCCACGATGTCGACGGACTACTACGCACGCCTGGAGCAGCGGAGGGGACCACAGCCGAGCGTGCAGATCCTCGGCTCGCTCGCCAGGGCGCTGCGGCTGACCGAGGACGAGCGCGACTACCTGTTCCGGTTGAGCGGCCACAGCGCCCCGGATCGCGTCACGGCGACCGACTACGTGCGGCCGGGGATCCTCCGGGTGCTGGACCGGCTGCACGACACGCCGGCGTTCGTGGTGTCGGTGCTCGACGAGGTGCTCGTGCAGAACGACGCCTCCCGGGCGCTGATCGGCGATGCGGGAAGCCTGACCGGGATGGATCGCAGCGGGATCTACCGCTGGTTCGCCTCCCCGGAGACGGAGCGCCTCCGCTATCGGGAGGTCGATCACGTGCGGCAGTCGCGGTCTCTCGTGGCGACGCTCAGGGCCGCGCACGCGGTCCCCGGTGCGCGCTCCCGCGCCTGCGAGATGGTCACGGCCCTCTCGGCCATGAGCGACGAGTTCGTGCGGTTGTGGGAGGCGCACGAGGTGAGCCGTCGCTTCGAGCAGCACAAGGTGATGGTGCACCCGGAGCTCGGCGAGATCGAGGTCGACTGCCAGGCGCTGTTCACGGAGGACGAGTCGCAGGCGCTGATCGTGCTGACCGCGCCGCGGGGGAGCGAGGCGGCCGGCAAGCTGGAGTTCCTGCGGGTGCTGGGGACGCAGACCGTCTGAGCGCTCCCGCGGTCAGGACTCCTCGTGGACGGCGGGGTCCGCGTCGAAGAGCCGTCCGTCCGGGCGACCGAGTGCGGTGATCGCGGCCACCTCGGCGTCGTCGAGCACGATCTCCGCCGCGGTGAGGTTGTCGAGCTGGTGAGCGAGCGACGAGGCCTTGGGGATCGCCACGGTCCCCCGGGCGACGTGCCAGGCCAGCACCGCCTGCGCTGGCGCGATGTCGTGTGCGGCGGCGACCTCCCTGATCACGGGCTCGTCGAGCAGCGCCTTCGCCCGGCCGATCGGACTCCACGCCTCGGTGATGATCCCCTGGGCGCGGTGGTGGGCGAGCTGCTCCTCCTGGGGGAAGTACGGGTGCACCTCGATCTGGTTGACCACGGGGCGGACGCCGGTCTCCCTCTCGATGCGCTCCAGGTGCTCCGGCAGGAAGTTCGACACGCCGATCTGCCGCACGACGCCGCGGGACTGGGCCTCGACGAGCGCGGTCCATGCGGGGACGTACTCGTCCTGGTGCGGGTTCGGCCAGTGGATCAGATGGAGATCGGTCGCATCGAGCCCGAGCCGGGAGCGGCTCTCCTCGATGCTGATCCGCGCCCGGTCGGCGGGGTGGTGTCGGCCGGGCAGCTTGGTGGTGACGATGATCTCGGCGCGCTCGACGTCGGCGGCGGCGACACCGCGCCCGACGGACCCCTCGTTCTCGTAGTTGAAGGCCGTGTCGATGAGTCGGTAGCCCGCGCCGATGGCCGCGGTGACGGCGTCGGCTCCCGCATCGCCGTCGAGGCGATAGGTGCCCAGCCCGATCGCGGGAAGGGTGAAGCCGTTGTGGGCGGTGACGGTGGGGATGGCGGGCATCGATGCTCCTTCGGTGGCTTGTGTTCAGCGTAGGCCTTGTCCGCAATATCCCTAAGAGGTATATCTGGAGCATGCAGTTCCTCATCCTCGGGATCCTTCTGGACGCTCCGCTCACGCTCTACGACGTGCACAAGCGGTTCCGCGCCGGGATCTCGCTCTTCTACGCCGCGAGCTTCGGAAGCATCCAGCGCGCCCTCCGTCAGCTCGAGTCGCAGGGCTGGGCACGCGTGGACGAGGCGGCCGCGAACGGTCGGGGAAGGAAGCTGTACCGCGTGACGGCGGAGGGGCGTCGGTCCTGGCACACGTGGATGACGTCGCCGCTCACCGGATCCGACCCCGAGCCCGCGATGCTCGCGCGGATCCACCTCCTGGGACACCTCCCGCCCGCGGAGCGTCCGCTGTGCGTCGAGGTCATCCGCACACGGATCGCGGAGGACCAGTCCCGGCTCGCCGCCCTGGCGGAGGAGCTCGATGCGACCGACGTGCCTGAGGCCGTGCGCGAGCTGTACCGCTTCCGTCGCGCGACCCTCGACTACGGTCTCCGCTCGCACGGGCTCGCGCTCTCCTGGCTCGACGATCTCGACCTGTCCGCATGACTCCCGACACCCTGGAGGTCTCCGCATGCTCGCCGTCGCTCTGACGGGCGCCCTCGTCCTTCTCGCGGCTCTGACGCTGTTCCAGGTCGCCCTCATCTTCGGCGCGCCGCTCGGCCGCTTCGCCTGGGGCGGTGCGCACCGCGTTCTGCCCGTGCGGCTCCGCGTCGGCAGCATCGTCTCGGTCGTCCTCTACGCCGGGTTCGCCGCACTGCTGCTGAGCCGTGCGGGAGTCATCGCCGGGGGTGAGCTGCCCGTCGTCGTCGTGTCGTGCTGGGTGCTGTTCGCGTACTTCGTGATCGGGATCCTGCTCAACGCGATCTCGCGGAGTCCCGCGGAACGGTGGACCATGACCCCGGTGTGCGTGATGCTGGCAGGCATGACCCTGATCGTCGCGCTCTCGTGATGTCGTCCGCACGCTGCCCCTGCGGCTCCGGCAACCCGTTCGACGAGTGCTGCGCGCCCCTTCTCGGAGGTGCGTCCGCTCCGACCGCTGAACGACTCATGCGCTCCCGCTACACCGCTTTCTCCCGGGCGGACGCCGCGTACCTGCTGCGCACCTGGCATCCGAGCACGCGGCCCCGCGACGTCGAGTTCGACCGGGGTCTGGAATGGCGTCGGCTGCTGATCGTCGACCGCGTGGCCGGGGGACCGTTCGACCGCTACGGCGTCGTGGAGTTCGAGGCGTTCTGGCGGCACGGCGCCGAGCGCGGCTCCCTGCGCGAGCGCAGCCGATTCGTCCGCGAGGGCCGGACGTGGCTCTACGTCGACGGCGTCATCGGCTGAGGCCCGGACGACGGCCGACCGACTAGATTTGAGAGCGTGAACGCCACCCCGGAGAACCAGCGCACCCTGCTCGACATCGCGGACCTCGACCGGCGCATCGCGCAGGCCGAGCGCGCCCGCACCCAGCCGAGTCAGGCGGCGCGGATCACCGAGCTCGTCGCCGTCCGCCAGGAGCAGCTCCGCGAGCTCACGGTTCTTACCGGCGCGCGGGACGATGCGCGGGCCGAGCTCGCGCGGCTGGAGTCCGACGTGTCCCTGGCCGAACAGCGTCGTGACCGCGACACCGCGCGTCTGGCGGCGGCGACCAACGCGAAGGAGGCGCAGGCGCTCGAGCACGAGCTCGCCAGCCTGGCCAAGCGCCTGAGCGACCTGGAAGACGCGGAGCTCGACGTGATGGGGCGCGTGGAAGAGGCCGATGCCGCCGTCGCCGCTCAGCAGGCGCTGCTCGACACGACCACGACCGAGGGCACGGCCCTGACCGCGCAGGCGAAGGCCGACGTGGCGGCGGCCACCGAGCTCGGCGCTCAGCTGACGCGTGACCGGGAGGCCGTCGCCGGCTCGATCCCCGCCCCGCTGCTGGCGGAGTACGACCGCCGCGCGCAGAACAGCGCGGGGGCGGCGCTCCTCACCCGCGGCACCTGCGAGGGCTGCCGCATGATGCTCCCTGGCACCGACCTCAACGAGATCCGCCGAGCCCCGGAGGACGCCGTGGTCTCCTGCCCCGAGTGCGGCTGCATCCTCGTCCGCACCGAGGAGTCGGGGCTCTCGTGAGCGCATCCGTCGTGCACCGCCGATGACGGTGCCGGCGTCGGGCACGGAGCGCCGCATCGCCCTGATCGCGCTCGGGGCGGCCGAGTACGCGGCGGTCGAGCTCGACGAGCACGACCGGGAGAGCGGTCGGACGCTCGTGCCCGCGGGCGAACTCGCGTCCTGGGTCGCCGCGACGGAGGCGGAGGACGGCCCCCGGTGGATCCTGCGCTCGGCCGCGGAGGTGTACGCACTGCTGCTGCGGGAGGGAGTCCGCATCGGCCGCAGTCACGACCTGGTCCTGTGCCATGCGATCTTGCGGGACACCGCGACGGTGCCCGCGCCGCTGCCTCCGTCGGCCGCCTGGGAGCCGCGGCAGCCCGCGGACGCGACGCCCTCCCTGTTCGACGTGTTCGACGAGGAATCGGGGGAGCCGGCGGTCGTCGCGGCCCTGGAGCAGTACCGCGCGCAACGCCGGGTGATCGCCGCCGCGCGGGACGGTCGGCTGACGCTCCTGTGCGCCGCCGAGTCCGCAGGTGGCCTGATCGCCGAGGAGATGCGCGCCGCCGGGTTGCCCTGGGACACGGCGGTTCACGACGCGATCCTCACCGAGACCCTCGGCGCCCGGCCCGCGGGCGGCGGTCTTCCCCGGCACATGGTGGAGCGTGCGGACGAGGTGCGGGCGCTCCTCGGCGATGCGACTCTCCACCTGGACAGCCAGCCCAAGCTGCTGCGCGCCCTGCATCGCGTCGGAGTGCAGGTCGAGTCCACGAGCAAGTGGGAGCTGTCGACGCAGGACCATCCCGTCGTCGAGCCGCTGCTGGCGTACAAGAAGCTGTCCCGGCTGCTGGGCGCGAACGGGTGGACGTGGCTGTCCGAGTGGGTGCACGAGGGGCGGTTCCGTCCGGTCTACATCCCCGGTGGCGTGGTCACGGGGCGCTGGGCCTCGGCCGGCGGGGGAGCGCTGCAGCTGCCGCGGAACCTGCGACCCGCCGTGCGGGCCGACCCCGGATGGACGCTGGTGGTCGCGGATGTCGCGCAGCTGGAGCCGCGGATGCTGGCGGCCATGGCGGCGGATGAAGCGATGGCCGAGGCGGCGCGCGGTGGCGACCTCTACGCGGGTGTCGTGGCGTCGGGCGCGGTCGCGACCCGTGAAGAGGCGAAGTACGCGGTGCTCGGGGCCATGTACGGCGCGACGAGCGGCGACAGCGGCCGTCTGGTGCCACGGTTGCGCCGCGTCTACCCGCGCGCCATGGCCCTCGTCGACGAGGCGGCGCGCACGGGCGAGGACGGCGGGATCGTCTCGACGTGGCTGGGCCGGTCCTCGCCGCGGCCGTCGGACGAGTGGATGCGGTTGCAGTCGGATGCGACGGCCGCGGAGGCTGATCCCGCCGTGGTGGCCCTCGCTCGTCGGCGAGCCCGGGACTGGGGACGCTTCACCCGCAACTTCGTGGTGCAGGGCACGGCGGCCGAGTGGTCGCTCATCTGGCTCGCCGAGATCCGACACCGGCTGCAGCAGCTGCCGCCCGTGTTCGGGGCCGCCGAGGCCTCCGGCCCGTTCGCCCGCGAGCCGCATCTGGCGTTCTTCCTGCACGACGAGATCATCGTGCATACCCCGCGCGAGCACGCCGAGGCCGCCGCGGCGGCGGTGCGGGAGGCGGCGGAGGTCGCGACGACCCGCCTGTTCGGCACGTTCCCGATCGAGGTGCCGCTCGACCTGCGCATCGCGGATTCCGCGGAGAAGTGAGCGCCGTAGACTGGAGGGGCGAATGGGTCGGCTGGACGGTCGCGTGGCGGGTGACCGCACCGAGGAACGTCCGGGCTCCACAGGGCAGGGCGGTGGGTAACACCCACCCGGAGTGATCCGCGAGAAAGTGCCACAGAGAGCAGACCGCCCGTGATCCTCGGATCGCGGGTAAGGGTGAAAGGGTGGTGTAAGAGACCACCGGGGGCCGTGGTGACACGGCCCGCCAGGTAAACCTCGCCCGGAGCAAGGTCAGACAGAGGATGTTGACGCGGCCCGCCGAGTCCTCGGGTAGACCGCTGGAGCGGCACGGCAACGTGTCGCCGAGAGAGATGGCCGTCGAAGGGGCGAAGAACCCCGGAACAGAACCCGGCGTACAGGCCGGCCCATTCGCCCCACGAGGAAAGGCCCCGCAGATGCTCTGCGGGGCCTTCCACGTGTCGCTGGTGTCAGTCGCCGGCGAGTGACGCGGCGCCGATGATGCCCGAGTTGTTGCGGTGGATCGCCGGGACGATCGGGGTCTTGAGGTCGAGCAGCGGGAGGAAGTCGCCCGCGTTCTTCGACACCCCGCCGCCGACCACGAACAGGTCGGGGCTGAAGATGAACTCGATGTGGGAGTAGAACTCCTGCAGCCGCTTCGCCCACTCGGCCCAGCTGAGCCCTTCGCGCTCGCGGGCGGAGGTGGCCGCCCAGGTCTCCACCGACTCGAAGCCGCGGAAGTTGAGGTGGCCGAGCTCGGTGTTGGGCAGCAGCACGCCGTCGTAGAGGAAGGCCGATCCGATCCCGGTTCCGAGAGTGGTGAGCAGCGTGAAGCCGATCACGTCGCGCGCGGCACCGTGGCGAGCCTCGGCCACACCCGCCGCGTCGGCGTCGTTCACGAACACGATGTTGCGGCCGAGCCCGTCGCGGAAGAACCGCTCCGCGTCGAAGTCGATCCACTTCTTCGACACGTTGGCGGCGGACAGGGTCTTGCCGCGCTTGACGATCGCCGGGAAGGCCACGCCGAGGGGGAGCGTCGACTCGTGCACGTCGAGGGTCTTGAGCACGGTCTGCACGGCGAGGAGCACGTCCTCCGGCGCCGCACCTTCCGGGGTGGGCACGCGTACCCGATCCGAGGCCATGGTGCCGTGTTCGAGGTCGACGATTCCCGCTTTGATACCCGTGCCGCCGATGTCGACGCCGATCGCTTTTGCCATGGCCGATAGCTTAGCGACCGCTGTGTGCGCCAGTAGGATCGATGACATCACCCGAACGACTCGCGGGAAGAAGGAGAAGCCATGACCGACGGCGATCACAAGTACTGGTACAACTCCGCCACGGGCGAGGTCGAGTTCGGCATGCTGTCGCCCTCGATCGACCGCGTCGGCCCCTTCGACACCGAGGCCGAGGCGCGTCGTGCGCCCGAGGTCCTCCAGGAGCGGTCGCGTGCCTGGGCCGAGGAGGAGGCCGCGGAGCAGGGCTGGGACGCGAAGCCGTCGAGCGGCTTCGGCTCCGACGCGAAGGGCCAGGGCGCAGAGTAGCCATGGACAAGCAGAGGGACTTCGTGCTTCGCACGATCGAGGAGCGCGGCGTCAAGTTCGTGCGGCTGTGGTTCACCGACGTGATCGGCACGCTGAAGTCGGTCGCGATCGCGCCGGCCGAGGTCGAGGGGGCGTTCGCGGAGGGCATCGGCTTCGACGGCTCGGCCATCGAGGGCCTCACCCGCACATACGAGTCCGATCTGCTGGCGCAGCCCGACCCGACCACGTTCCAGACGCTGCCGTGGCGCGGGGAGATCGACCCGACGGCGCGCATGTTCTGCGACCTCACCACCCCGGACGGGCAGCCGGCGGTGGCGGATCCGCGTCACGTGCTCAAGCGCGCGCTCGCGAAGGCCGCTGACGCGGGCTTCACGTTCTACACGCACCCGGAGATCGAGTTCTACCTGCTCAAGTCCTCGTCGTTCGGGCCCGAGGGTCCGGTCCCGGTCGACTCCGCCGGGTACTTCGACAACGTGCCGGGCGGTACAGCCCATGACTTCCGGCGCCGCTCGGTGCGCATGCTCGAAGACCTCGGCATCTCGGTGGAGTTCAGCCACCACGAGGGCGGTCCCGGTCAGAACGAGATCGACCTGCGCTACGCCGACGCCCTCACCACGGCCGACAACGTCATGACGTTCCGCACCGTTATCAAGGAGGTGGCCATCGAGCAGGGCGTGTACGCCACGTTCATGCCGAAGCCGCTCAGCGGTCAGCCCGGCAGCGGCATGCACACGCACATGTCGCTGTTCGAGGGCGATCAGAACGCGTTCTACGAGGAGGGGGCGAAGTACCAGCTGTCCAAGACCGGCCGTCACTTCATCGCCGGGCTCCTGCGGCACGCGAACGAGATCTCCGCCGTGACCAACCAGTTCGTCAACTCGTACAAGCGGCTGTGGGGCGGCGACGAGGCCCCCAGCTTCATCACGTGGGGTCACAACAACCGTTCGGCGCTCGTCCGGGTGCCGATGTACAAGCCGAACAAGGGGCAGTCGTCGCGCGTGGAGTACCGCGCGCTCGACTCGGCCGCGAACCCCTACCTGGCTTACGCGCTTATGCTCGCCGCCGGCCTCAAGGGCATCGAGGAGGGGTACGAGCTGCCGCCGGAGGCCGAGGACAACGTGTGGGCGCTGAGCGACGCCGAGCGCCGTGCGCTGGGCTACTCCGCCCTGCCCGCGAGCCTCGACCACGCGCTGGAGTACATGGAGGAGTCCGAGCTCGTGGCCGAGACGCTGGGCGAGCAGGTGTTCAACTACGTGCTGCTCAACAAGCGCAAGGAGTGGGAGGCGTACCGCGGGCAGGTCACGCCGCTGGAGCTGAAGAACAACCTCGAGCTCCTCTGAGGCGCGGCATGGCCCGACCCGACGCCTCCGTCTCGCTCTCCGCGCTCGCACGGATCGGTTTCTCCGAGCTGTCCGAGGCCGCCGCGTCGCTGGCAGAGCTGGAGTCGTTGCTGGACCGACCCCGTGCGGGGCTGCTCGACGGCATGGGCGCCGCAGACCCGGATGCGGCGGTGCGCGGACTGCTCCGGGTGGCGCGCCGTGACCCGGAGGCGGTGCGGCCGCTCGTCGACGATGCGGAGACGCGCCGCACGGTGTGGCGGGTGTTCGGCGCCTCGACCGGGCTCGCCGAGTTCTTCCTGCGCCACCCCGCACAGCTCTCCGTGTTCAGCGAGCCCGTGTCCGCGCTGCCATCGGCCGACGCGCTGCGCAGCCGCCTCCTCGCCGCCGTGGACGCCAGCGACGGTGTCGCGGCGGCGGGCGACGACGACGCGGTCGTGGCGGTGCGCGTGGCGTATCGGCGTGAGCTCGCCGCGATCGCCGCGTTCGACCTCGCGCACGAGCGCCCGGAGGACGCGGTGCCCGCG
>NZ_SSDQ01000072.1:0-7548 GCF_004794315.1 Microbacterium sp. PF5
AGCACGACGTCGTCGCGGATGGTGTCCATCGCCGGGCAGCCGCTGTACGTCGGGGTGATGTCGACCCGCACCGTGTCGCCGTGCACCTCGACCGCGCGCAGCACGCCGAGGTCCTCGATCGTGAGCACGGGCACCTCGGGATCGGGCACGGCCGCGGCGATCCGCCACGCCTCGGCCCGCGACCCGGCCGCTGTGCCGGTCACCACGACGCCCCCGGGTGCCGTCGCGCCAGCACCTGCATCTCGGCGAGGAGGTGGCCCAGCGGGGTCGCATGAGCGCCGCGGCGGCCGCCCGCCGACGACGCCGACACCGCGGGGACGGCGAGGTCGGCCTCGGCGAACACGGTGTCCACGACCGCGTCGAACCCCGGGCGCAGCGCGGAGGGGCGCACGGCCGCGTCGCCGAGTCGATCGATGAGCGGCTCGTCGCGGAACAGCTCGTCGACATACGGCCACACGTCGGTCAGGGCCCGGATCATCCGCGCGCGAGACTCGTCCGTGCCGCCCGCGAGCCGCAGCACCCACTGCACGGCGTGGTCACGGTGGTAGTCGACCTCCTTGAGGGCCTTTTCCGCGATCGCCGCCAACGTGGGCTCCGAGCTCGCGCGCAGAACGGCGTACAGCTCCACGAGGTACACCGACACGACGAACTGCCGCGCGATGGTCTGGGCGAAGTCGCCGTTGGGCTGCTCCACGATCCAGGCGCTGCGGAACTCAGGCTCGTCGCGGAAGTAGGCCAGGTCGTCCTCGGAGCGGCCGTCCCAGGATCCGGCGAAGTGCAGGAACGAGCGGGCGTGCCCGAGCAGGTCGAGCGCGATGTTGCCGAGCGCCACGTCCTCCTCCAGCTCCGGCGCGCGGGAGATCCACGCGCCGAGCTGCTGGGACAGGATCAGAGCGTCGTCGCCCAACCAGAGCGCGTACTCGGCGAGGTCGGCGCTGGTCGCGGTGGTGCCGGCGCCCGCCAGCTCCTCGCTCAGCCGCAGCTCGTCGACAGAGACGTCTCCGTGCACGTCGGTTCCGTGCACGTCGGCGGGCCCGTGCTGCTGCGCGCTCACAGGTGCGGCACCCCCTCGGAGGCGGTGTAGTACACCGCGTGCCGGTAGTTCTTGCCGGCGGGACTCTCGAAGTAGGCGCCCTTGGCGTCGGGGTCGCTGGTGGTGATGGCGTCGGCCGGCACGGCCCAGATCGACACGCCCTCGCCGCGCCGGGTGTAGAGGTCGCGGGCGTTGCGGATCGCCATGTCGGCGTCTGGCGCGTGCAGCGAGCCGACGTGCACGTGGCTCAGGCCGCGGTTCGCGCGCACGAAGACCTCCCACAGGGGCCAGGGCTCGCGCTCGTCGGCGCCGGGGGTGGCCATCACGCGACCGCCTTCGTCTTGAGGGCCTGCTTGCGGGCGTACTCGGCGGCGGCCTCGCGCACCCAGGCGCCCTCCTCGTGGGCGGTGCGGCGGCGCTCCAGCCGTTCCGCGTTGCACGGTCCGTTGCCGCGCAGCACCTGGAAGAACTCGTCCCAGTCGATCTCGCCCATCTCGTAGCGGCCGGTCTCCTCGTCGAAGCGCAGGTCGGGGTCGGGCAGGGTGACGCCGAGGATCTCGGCCTGGGGCACGAGCATGCTCACGAAGCGCTGGCGCAGCTCGTCGTTGGAGAAGCGCTTGATCTTCCAGGCCATCGACTGCGCGGAGTTGGGGGACTGGTCGTCGGGCGGGCCGAACATCGCCAGGCTCGGCCAGTACCAGCGGTCCACGGCGTCCTGCGCCATCTGCCGCTGCTCCTCCGTGCCGCGCATGAGGGTGAGGAGGATCTCGAAGCCCTGCCGCTGGTGGAACGACTCCTCCTTGCAGATGCGCACCATCGCCCGGCCGTAGGGACCGTAGGAGGCGCGGCACAGCGGCACCTGGTTGCAGATGGCGGCGCCGTCGACGAGCCAGCCGATCGCCCCCATGTCGGCCCAGGTGGGGGTGGGGTAGTTGAAGATCGACGAGTACTTGGCCTTGCCGGAGATGAGCTGGTCCATCATCTCGTCGCGCGTGATGCCGAGGGTCTGCGCGGCGGAGTAGAGGTAGAGCCCGTGTCCGGCCTCGTCCTGCACCTTCGCCATCAGGATGGCCTTGCGCTTGAGGCTGGGCGCGCGCGTGATCCAATTGCCCTCCGGCTGCATGCCGATGATCTCGGAGTGCGCGTGCTGGGAGATCTGCCGGATGAGCGTCTTGCGGTATGCCTCCGGCATCCAGTCGCGCGGCTCGATGCGCTGCTCGTTCGCGATGAGCTCCTCGAACAGGCGCTCCTCCGCGGAGGCCTCGTCCGTCACGAGGGACAGGTCTGCAGGACTGGTCATCGTCGACTCCTCGCCATCCGGCCTTCTTTACTGACCGATCGTTAGGTAATTCTGACACAGCGATCGTCGGTATTCAACCGGCGCCGGATCAGAGCGAGCGCGACACGAGCGCGAGCAGGGCCCGGCCGTAGGCCTCCGCGGGGTCGGGGTGCTCGAACGTCAGCGGCTCCCCGGCGATCTCGATCTCCACGCGGAACGTGTCTGGCAGCCGGACGAGGGCGCGGAACGTACCGCGGAGAAGTTCGCGCAGCTGATCCTCGCGGGGCAACCACACCGCATCAGCCAGGGTCACCGCATCGAGCGCCCACTCGGTCGTGCCGTTGAACGCCAGGTCGGTGCCGCTGGGGGTCTGCCGCGCCTCGATCGTCATCCCGCTCACGGTGAACACGTCGGCCTCGGCCTCCAGCTCCACCTCGTCGGGGAGGTCCAGCTGGAAACGGTCGCCCTCCGCGGGGTGCCAGGTGAGTCCCGCATCGCGCAGGGCGACGGCGAGTTCGCGCGTGATCATCCCTCCACGCTAGACGCCATGCGGCAGCCGTCCCCCGATCGCGGGCCGCGACGACCGGGCTGTCGGCGGTGTGCGGCAGAGTGGAGGACATGACCTCCGCACCCGCCGACACCGCCCGCGACACCGCCCGCGCCGCTCTCGCCGAGCTGGTCGGGCGCGCCGACGTCGACTTCCACGACGGGCAGTACGAGGCGATCGAGGCCCTGGTGGAGGGGCGCCGCCGCGCGCTCGTGGTGCAGCGCACCGGCTGGGGCAAGACCGCGGTGTACTTCGTGGCCACGCTGCTGCGCCGACGGCAGGGCGCGGGCCCCACCGTGCTGGTGTCGCCGCTGCTCGCCCTCATGCGCGACCAGATCGCGGCCGCCGAGCGCGCGGGCGTGCGGGCGGTGGCGATCAACTCCACGAACGCGCACGAGTGGGCGGAGGTGGAGGGGCGGATCGCGCGCGACGAGGTCGACGTGCTGCTGGTGTCGCCCGAGCGGCTCAACAACCCCGCCTTCCGCGAGCAGCAGCTGCCCGCGCTCGTGGCCCGCCTCGGCATGCTCGTCGTCGACGAGGCGCACTGCATCAGCGACTGGGGGCACGACTTCCGGCCCGACTACCGCCGCCTGCGCGATCTGATCGGCCAGCTCCCGACCGACGTGCCGGTCCTGGCCACGACCGCGACCGCCAACAGCCGCGTGGTGGCCGACGTCGCCGAGCAGCTCGGAGCGCTGCCGACCGGGGAGGCCGGTGGGGCTGTGGCGTCCGCTGCACCGGGTGCGGGTGCGGGTGCGGGTGCGGATGCGGAAGCGGAAGCGGATGCGGGTACCGGTGCGGGAGCCGTGCCGGTGCTGACGATCCGCGGACCCCTGGCCCGCACGTCGCTGCGGCTCGGCGTGCTGCGCCTGCGCGACTCGGCCAGCCGCCTGGCCTGGCTGCTGAGCCACCTCGACGACCTTCGGGGCTCCGGCATCATCTACACGCTCACGGTCGCCGCGGCCGTCGACACCGCGCGACTGCTGCGTGAGCACGGGCATGAGGTGCGCGCCTATACCGGGCAGACCGATGCCGAGGAGCGCGCCGAGTCGGAGGGCATGCTCAAGCGCAACGAGGTCAAGGCGCTCGTGGCCACCAGCGCCCTGGGCATGGGCTTCGACAAGCCCGACCTCGGCTTCGTCGTGCACCTCGGCGCGCCGTCGTCGCCCGTCGCGTACTACCAGCAGGTGGGCCGTGCGGGCCGAGCGAGCGACAACGCCGACGTGCTGCTGCTGCCCGGGGTCGAGGACCGCGACATCTGGCACTACTTCGCGACCGCGTCGATGCCCGACCGTGAGCGCGCCGAACGGGTGATCGCCGCGCTCGGCGACGCTCCGATCTCGACCCCGGCGCTGGAGGCCCTGGTCGACATCCGCCGCACGCCGCTGGAGTTGCTGCTCAAGGTGCTCGACGTCGACGGAGCCGTGCGGCGCGTGCAGGGCGGCTGGATCGCGACGGGAGCGCCGTGGACCTACGACGCCGAGCGCTACGAGCGCATCGCCGCCGAGCGGGTCGCCGAGCAGCAGCACATGCTCGACTACGAGCGGACCGACGGCTGCCGCATGGAGTTCCTGCAGCGGGCGCTCGACGACGAGACCGCCGCGCCCTGCGGTCGCTGCGACACCTGCGCGGGCGTCTGGTTCCCGACCGAGGTGGCGTCGACGGCCAGCGAGCAGGCGGCGGAGTCGCTCGACCGCGTGGGCGTGCCGATCGAGCCGCGGCGCGCCTGGCCGACCGGCGCCGACCGCCTCGACGTGCCCGTCAAGGGCCGCATCCCCGCGGACGAGCAGGCCGAGGAGGGGCGTGCACTGGCGCGGCTCACCGATCTGGGCTGGGGCGGCGCGCTGCGCGACACCTTCGCCGCGGGCGCCCCCGATGCCGCGGTGACCCCGCAGCTGGTGCAGGCGTGCGTGCGCGTGCTCGCCGGGTGGGGGTGGGCGGAGCGGCCCGTCGCCGTGGTCGCCCTGCCCTCGCGGTCGCGGCCGCTGCTGGTGGACTCGCTGGCGCGAGGACTGGCCGACATCGGGCGACTGCCGTACCTGGGCGCTCTGGAGCTGCGCGGCGGGGGACCGTCCGGCCAGTCGGGAGGGAACAGCGTGTTCCGGCTCGCGGGCGTGTGGGACCGCTTCGACGCGTCGCACCTCGAGGTGCCAGCGGGCCCCGTGCTGCTGGTCGACGACCTCGTCGACAGTCGCTGGACCATGACGGTCGCCGCGCGCACCCTCCGTCGTGCCGGGGCCACCGCGGTGCTCCCGTTCGCGCTCGCCCTCCGCGGCTGACGCCGGGGCCCCGGGCTCAGTCGTCGGCGGGGGAGATTCGCGGGGGCCAGGAGGTCGCGCCGAGCTCGCGGGAGATGTTCCTCGCGGTCTCGCGCAGAGCGTTCACGACGGCGTCCGAGGCGGGGGTCTGCGAGGTCGGCAGGACCACGGCGACCGCGGCGACGATCGCGTCGGAGGCATCGGCGACGGGCGCCGCGAGCGACGACTCACCGAGCACGGCCTCGTCGAACTCGCCCGCCATGCCCCGCTCGGCGATCGCGGGCAGCTCCAGCGTCAACCGCGCGACGTCGGTGACCGTGTCGCCGGTGAGGCTGCGCAGCGGTGCGTCGAACACCGTCCGCTGGAACCCCTGGTCGTACGCGAGCAGCACCTTGCCCATCGCGGAGGCGTGCGCGGGGATCGCCATACCGGTCTCGAGCATCTGCTGGCTATCGTCGGGGCGCAGGTTGTGATGGATCACCAGCACGTCGGTGAAGTGCGGCGCTCCCAGGCGCACGGAGAGGTGCGTGCGGCGGGCGAGCTCCTGGGTCCAGCGCATGGACCGCGCCCGCACGTCGAGGCTGTCGAGGTACACGTTGCTGAGGCGCAGCAGGGTGGGGCCGAGCATGTAGCGCTGCCCTCCGCGCTCCTTGGCGACCAGGCCGTGCGCGCGCAGCGACTTCACGATGCCGTGCACGGTCGACGGCGGCAGGCCGAGCGCGCTCGACAGGTCGGTGATGCCGAGGTGGCGCGCCCCCTGCAGCAGGTCGAGGATCTTCGCCGCACGGTCGATCGCCTGGATCATCCGCGTCTCCTTCCGGTCGTCGTCGACCCGGTCGCGCCGGTCGCCTGAACGATCTTGACAAGCCGGCAGGCTCCGAGCATATTCGACATTAACGAATTCCTTTCGGATTTTCGGGACAGCGCACGATGCATCAAAGGAGATCGCACGATGAAGAAGCTCATCAACGCCCCGGAAGACGTCCTCGTCGAATCCCTGCGGGGCGTCGCCGCCGCTCATCCGGAGCTGTCGGTGGATCTGGAGAACCACGTCATCACGCGGGCCACGCCCAAGGCGCAGGGCAAGGTCGCCGTCGTGTCCGGTGGCGGGTCGGGACACGAGCCCCTGCACGGCGGCTACGTGGGCACGGGCATGCTCGATGCGGCCGTCGCCGGGGAGGTCTTCACCTCACCCACCCCCGACCGCGTGCAGGTGGCGACCCAGGCCGTCGACCGTGGCGCCGGCGTGCTGCACATCGTGAAGAACTACACCGGCGACGTGCTCAACTTCGAGATGGCGGCCGAGCTCGCGTCGATGGAGGGCATCGAGGTGGGCACGGTCGTGGTCGACGACGACGTCGCGGTGCAGGACTCGCTGTACACGGCGGGACGCCGCGGGGTCGGGCTCACGGTGCTGCTGGAGAAGCTCGTGGGCGCCGCCGCCGAGGAGGGCCGCGACCTCGCGTCCGTCGTCGAGCTGGCGAAGCGCATCAACGGACAGGGGCGCTCGATGGGCATGGCGCTCACGAGCTGCACGGTGCCCGCCGCGGGCAAGCCCACGTTCGACCTCCCGGACGACCAGATGGAGATCGGCATCGGCATCCACGGCGAGCCGGGCCGGCACCGCGAGCCGCTCGCGCCCGCGTCCGACATCGCCCGCCAGCTCGTCGAACCCATCCTGGGCGACATCGACGCGGCCGGTCCCGCGATCGTGATGCTCAACGGCATGGGCGCGACCCCGCTCATCGAGCTCTACCTCATGTACGGCGAGGTCGCCGCGATCCTGGAGAAGTCGGGCGTGCAGATCGCCCGCAACCTCGTCGGCAACTACATCACCTCGCTCGACATGGCCGGCTGCTCGGTCACGGTGCTGAAGGCCGACGACGAGCTGCTGCGGCTGTGGGACGCACCCGTGGTCACCCCCGGCCTGCGGTGGGGCGCCTGATGGTGGCCGTCGGCACCGCGCAGCTCGCGGACTGGATCACCCGCTACCGCGACGCGGTCACCGCGCAGCGCGACTGGCTCACCGAGCTGGACTCCGCGATCGGCGACGCCGACCACGGCGCCAACATGGCCCGCGGTTTCGCGGCCGTGGGAGACAAGTTGGCCGCGGGGACCCCGGTCACGGTCGACGAGCTGCTGAAGACGGTCGGCATGACGCTTGTGAGCTCGGTGGGCGGAGCGAGCGGCCCGCTGTACGGCACCTTCTTCCTGCGCATGGGCATGTCCGCCGGAGCGGTCTCGGAGCTGGACGGCCCCGCGCTCGCCGCGGCCCTGCGTGCCGGACTCGAGGGCATCGTCGCCCGCGGCAAGCCCGAGGCGGGGGACAAGACCATGTACGACGCGATGGCGCCGGCGGTCGATGCGTTCGACGCGGCGCTCGCCGACGGGTCCTCGGTGGGCGACGCCGCCCGGGCGGCGGCCGACGCGG
>NZ_SSDQ01000073.1:0-637 GCF_004794315.1 Microbacterium sp. PF5
CTCGGAGCCTGGGCGTTGGTCAGGGAGATGCTGTTCGGGTTCGGGGGCGGCGCCGAGGAGGGTCTTGGTGTAGTCGTGCTGCGGGTTCAGGATGACCTGGTCGGCGGGTCCGCGTTCGACGACGTCGCCCTTGTAGAGCACCATGATCTCATCGGAGAAGTGGCGGGCTGTGGCGAGGTCGTGGGTGATGTACAGCACGCCCAGGTTCTCTTCCCGCTGCAGCTCGGCCAGCAGGTTCAGGACCCCGAGCCGGATCGACACGTCCAACATGCTCACCGGCTCGTCGGCCACGATGAACCGCGCCCCCGGGGCCAGCGCCCTCGCGATCGCGACGCGCTGCCGCTGCCCGCCGGACAGCTCGTGCGGGCGGCGCTCGGCGAAGCTCTCCCCCGGGGTCAGCCGGACCCGTTCGAGCAGCTCGATCGCCCGCGCCCGCACCGCCGTCCCGGACAGCTTCGGGTGGTGCAGGCGGATCGGACGCTCCAGGTGATGCACGATCGTGTGGAAGGGGTTCAACGACGCGAACGGGTCCTGGAACACCATCTGCACATCCGACCGGTACCGCTCCAACCCCCGGCCCCGGGTGCCCGACTCGACACCGTCCAACAGGATGGACCCGGAGGTGGGCGTCTCCAGC
>NZ_SSDQ01000074.1:0-383 GCF_004794315.1 Microbacterium sp. PF5
AAATGACGATTTTAGCTACTCTCGGTTTCTCTACAAATGTAGAGCTTGGAGACGTGAAAGTAAAAGGGATTACCTCTATTACAGAGGAAGATATTGAATATAGTAAGAGCTTAGGTTATACAATTAAATTAATCGGTCTTGCAAAACGAGATGGTGAAAAATTGGAGGTTACAGTTGAACCAACTTTACTTCCAAATACACATCCTCTTGCGGCAGTACAAAATGAATATAACGCTGTGTATGTTTACGGTGAAGCAGTTGGGGAAACGATGTTTTATGGACCAGGCGCAGGAAGTTTACCAACAGCGACAGCTGTTGTTTCGGATTTAGTTGCTGTAATGCAAAATATTAGATTAGGGGTAACAGGAAATAGTGCTGTAGTC
>NZ_SSDQ01000075.1:0-3489 GCF_004794315.1 Microbacterium sp. PF5
GCACGGTGACGGTGTCGCGCACGCGCTGGTTCTCGGTGACGATGTGGCGCACGCGGCGGAAGGTCTCGTCGTCGAGCAGCTCCTGCGCGCGGGCGAGGTCCGCCACCGCGACGTCGCGCAGCGCGGGCACCCCGAGCGCCGCGGCACCGCGCTCGCACGACTCGCGGCGCGCGCGGTAGCCGCCGGTCGAGTGGGCGTGCTTCACGCGGGTGTCGATCACCAGCACGGACAGCCCGGCCGCGGCCATGCCCAGAGGCACGACCTCGGCCTCCAGCGAGCGGCAGTCGAGGAAGATCGCGGCGTCGGGCTCGCCGAGCATCGACGACATCTGGTCCATGATCCCGGTGGGGGCGCCGACCGCCTCGTTCTCGGCCGTGCGACCGATGCGCGCGAGGGCCACCGCGTCGAGCCCGGTACCCCACAGCTCGTTCAGCGCGGACGACGTGGCGCCCTCGATCGCGGCCGACGACGACAGTCCGGCGCCCACCGGCACGGTCGACGCGATCGCGATGTCGGCGCCGTGGCCCGGCACCCCCGTCGCCCGGCGCAGCGCCCACGCCACCCCGAGCGGGTACGCGGCCCACTCCGGCACCGCGGGGCGGCTCCCGGGCGCGGTGGGGAACAGGCGGTCGAGGTCGTCGAGGGCGACCTCCACGGGCTCGTCCGCGAACGTGGAGGTGACGCGGAGCCGACCGTCGTCGCGCCCGCCGACCGCCGCGGCCGTGCGCTGCGGGATCGCGAACGGCAGCACGAAGCCGTCGTTATAGTCGGTGTGCTCGCCGATCAGATTCACGCGACCGGGAGCCGACCACACGCCGTCCGGCCCGTGCCCGGTCAGGGTCGCGAACAGGGCCTCGGCCTCCCGCACGGCGGTCATGCGGAGACTCCGTCCACGGCGTCCGTGCGGGCGATGGCGTCGCGGAGGCGCTCGGCCCCCTGCTCCGGCGTGACCTCGGCGGCCCACGCCCACATCGCCGCCTCGGAGCCGGCGAGGTACTTGAGCCGGTCGGCGGCGCGGCGGGGGCTCGTCAGCTGCAGGTGCAGGCGCACGCTGTCGCGGCCCACGCGCACGGGAGCCTGATGCCACGCGGCGATGTAGGGCGTCGGGGTGTCGTACAGCGCGTCGACCCCGCGCAGCAGGCGCAGGTAGAGCGGGGCGAGCTCGTCGCGCTCGGCGTCGGTGGTCGCGGCGAGGTCGGGCACGTGGCGGTGCGGCATCAGATGCACCTCCAGCGGCCAGCGGGCGGCGAAGGGCACGAACGCGGTCCAGTGCTCGCCGCGGAGCACGACGCGCTCGGACCGCTGCTCGGTGTCGAGGATGCGGGCGAACAGGTCGGGCGCGGTGCGGTCGATCATGTCGAGCGTGCGGGTCGTGCGCGGCGTCACGTACGGGTAGGCGTAGATCTGGCCGTGCGGGTGGGGCAGTGTGACCCCGATCTCGGCGCCGCGGTTCTCGAACGGGAACACCTGCTGGATGCCGGGCAGCGCGGAGAGGGCTTCGGTGCGGTCGGCCCACGCCTCGATCACGGTGCGGGCGCGCGTGACGGTCTGGGTGCCGAACGATCCCGCGGGCTCGGGGCTGAAGCACACGACCTCGCAGCGTCCGACCGCGGTGCGGGTGCGACCGAGGCCCGGGGCGTCGAGGTCGTCGAGCCCGCGCGGCGCGTCGGCCGCGGCGGGGGCGGTGCCGACGGCCTCGGCGAGCGCGGGGCCGAACGCGGGGGAGCGGTTCTCGAACACGGCGACGTCGTAGCGCGACGGCACCTCGGACGGGTTGCCCGGGGTCTGCGGGGCGAGCGGGTCGGCGTCGGCGCTCGGCATCATCACGCGGTGCTGTCGGTTGGCTGCCACGGTGATCCAGTCGCCCGTCAGCACGTCGAGCCGCATGGTCGCGGTGTCGGGTCGCGGGGCGAGGGTGCGGGCGTCGACGGCTCGCTCCGGACCGAGGGCGGTGCCGGGGTCGTCGTAGTAGAAGAGGTCGCGGCCGTCGGCGAGGGTCGTGGCGCGGCGGACGACGCCGGCACCGAGGACCTGCGTCCGCATCTCAGGGGAATCGGGCGTGTTCACGTCAACATGGTAGGTCTCCGCGCGTGATAACGTCAACATGACGGAGTTGTGAACGGAGGACGCGTGGCACGAGACACCCCCGCCTCCGCATCCGCCGCGCCGGATGCCGCCCGCGTCTCCATGGCCCAGGTCGCCGCGCGCGCCGGAGTCTCGGGCCAGACGGTGTCGCGCGTCGTCAACGGCAGCCCGCGGGTCGATCCGGCCACGCGTGCCCGCGTCGAGGCGGCGATGGCAGAGCTCGGCTACCGGCCGCACCGCGCCGCGCGAGCCCTGCGCACGGGCCGCTCGCACACGATCGGCCTCGTCGTCACCACCCTCGCGACGATCGGCAACTCCCGCATGCTGCAGGCCACGGCCGAGGCGGCGGCCGAACGCGGCTACGCCCTCACCGTGGTCACCGCGTCCGAGGGCGTCGAGGCGGCGTTCGCCCAGCTCGCGGACCAGGGCGTCGACGGCGCGGTCGTGCTGAACGAGGCCTCCGCGCTCGTGCCGTCCGCCCCGCGGCCTCCGGGTCTGCGCCTCGTGGTGGTCGACGCGCCCGCCGAGACCGGGGCGATCGTCGTGCACAGCGATCACGCGGGAGGGGCGGCCGCGGCCACGGCGCACCTGCTGAGCCTCGGACACGCCGCCGTGCACCATCTCGCCGGGCCCGCCGACTCCTTCGCCGCCGCCGAGCGCGAGCGGGGATGGCGGGAGGCGCTCGCCGCGGGCGGGATCGCGGCGCCCGCGGTGGTCCGCGGCGACTGGACCTCGCGGTCGGGATTCGCGGCAGGCACCGCGCTGGCTCCCGCGACGGCCGTGTTCTGCGCGAACGACCAGATGGCCCTCGGTCTGCTGCGGGCCCTGGCGGAGTCCGGACGCCGTGTGCCCGCGGACGTGAGCGTGGTGGGGTTCGACGACGTGCCGGATGCCGCGGACTACCTGCCGCCCCTCACCACCATCCGCCAGGACTTCTCCGCACTGGCACAGCGGGCGGTGGGGGCCCTTGTCGCGGCGATCGAGGGAGCGGACCCGGCGGCGGACGGCGACCGTGCGATCGTGCCCACCCGGCTGCTCGTGCGCGACAGCACCGCGCACGGCTGAGGTCAGCCGGGCGGCAGCAGCTCCTCCGCGTCGAACGCGGTCGTCGACCCGTCCGCCCACACGACCAGCCACCCGCCCTCCTGCGGGGTGAGCTGCGGCGACGCCGAGGCCACGCCGAGCAGCACCCCCACCGCCACCCAGGCCCCCGGGTGCGCCGGAACGGTGAGCCACGGTGTCGCCGTCCGCGGGGCCAGGGGCGTCACGTCGGACTCGACCCGCACGCCCGAGGCCGCCCCGTCCGTGCCGTACAGCTCCACGAGGCGGCTGTGCCGCGCGGGCGCGCGAAGGGCGTCGGCTCGTCGACACTGCGCAGCCGCTTCATCCTGCGCAACGCCATGC
>NZ_SSDQ01000076.1:0-13489 GCF_004794315.1 Microbacterium sp. PF5
CGCCGGTGCGGCGCTGGAGGCGGCGCTGGCGGTAGCGCGGGCGCGGCTGCGCGCGAGCACCGGCCACGACGAGCTCGCCGCGACCCGGCTCGCGATCATCGGCATGGGCAAGGCCGGCGCGCGGGAGCTGAACTACGTCAGCGACGTCGACGTCATCTTCGTCGCGGGAACCGCCGATGACGCGGTCGTGTCGGAGGCGCGGGCCATCGACATCGCGACGCGACTGGCGCGCGAGACGATGCGTGCCCTCAGCGCGATCGAGGTCGAGCCGCCCCTGTGGGAGGTCGATGCGGCGCTGCGGCCCGAGGGCAAGCAGGGGGCCCTGGTGCGCTCGCTCGCCTCGCACGCCGCCTACTACGACCGCTGGGCGAAGGGGTGGGAGTTCCAGGCGCTGCTGAAGGCACGGCCGCTCGCGGGCGACCCCGTGCTGGGTGCGGAGTACATCGCGGCCGTGCAGCCCCTCGTGTGGTCGAGCGCCGCGCGCGAGGAGTTCGTCGAGAACGTGCAGCGCATGCGCGAACGGGTCATGGAGCACATCGATCCGGAGGACGCGCCGTACCAGCTCAAGCTCGGCGCGGGCGGTCTGCGCGACATCGAGTTCACGGTGCAGCTCCTGCAGCTCGTGCACGGGCTGACCGACGAGACGCTGCGCACCCGCGGCACGCTGGAGAGCCTCGACGCCCTCGTCGACGGCGGGTACATCGGCCGGGCGGATGCGGCGACCTTCGCCGCCGACTACCGCGTGCTGCGGCTCATGGAGCACCGGTTGCAGCTGCGCGAGCTCTCCCGCACGCACCTGATGCCCCGCACGCCGGCCGGACGACGGTTCCTCGCCCGCGCGACCGGACTGGCCGACAGCGGCGACGCCATCTGGGCGCGCTGGGAGGCCGTGCGCCGCGAGGTGCGCGAGATCCACACGCGCCTGTTCTACCGCCCGCTGCTGAGCGCGGTCGCCGGTCTGCCGGAGGAGGAGCGCACGCTGTCGCTGGAGCAGGCGCACGACCGGCTCGCGGCGATCGGGTTCCGCGACCCGGCCGGGGCGCTGCGCCACATCGGTGCCCTGACGCGAGGGTTGAGCCGCAAGGCCACGATCCAGCGGCACCTGATGCCGATCATGGTGCGCTGGTTCGCCGACGGCAGCGACCCGGACTACGCGCTCCTGGCGTTCCGTCGCATCAGCGAGCGGCTGGGCGACACCTCGTGGTTCCTGCGGATGCTGCGGGATTCCTCCGGCGCGGCCGAGAGTCTCACGCGGCTGCTGTCGTCGTCCCGCTACATCGGGGAGCTGCTCGAGTGGATCCCGGAGTCCGTGGCCTGGCTCGACAGCACGGAGCGCCTGCGACCACGTGGCGCGGAGGCGCTGGACGAGGAGGCGCGGGCGATCCAGACGCGGCACGAGACGGTCGCGGACGCGCTGCGGGCGGTCAGGGCCCTGCGGCGGCGCGAGCTGCTGCGCACGGCCATGGGCGCGGTGCTCGATGTGCTCACGATCGAGGAGGTGGCGACGGCCCTCACCGACATCACCGCCGCGACGATCCAGGCCGGGCTGCGCGCGGTGATGCGTGAGGTCGTGCCGCCGGAGGACGCGGCGCTCGACTTCGCCGTGATCGCGATGGGCCGGTTCGGCGGTGGCGAGCTCGGGTTCGGCTCCGACGCGGACGTGCTGTACGTGTACGACGCGAACGGCGTGGATCCGCAGCGCGCCGAGAAGCTCGCCACGAAGATCGTGGCGGGTCTGCGCGAGCACCTCACCGACCACCGGCTGCCGCTGGAGCTCGACGCCGGACTGCGTCCGGAGGGGCGCAACGGTCCGCTGGTGCGCTCGTTCGACGCGTACACGGCCTACTACCGTCGCTGGTCGCTGTCGTGGGAGGCGCAGGCGCTGCTGCGCGCGCAGGGCGTCGCGGGGAGCATCAAGCTGATCGCGCGGTTCACGGAGCTCGCCGATTCGATCCGCTACCCCGACACGGTCGACCTCCAGGGGCTGAGGGAGATCAAGCGCATCAAGGCGCGGGTCGAGGGGGAGCGGCTGCCGCAGGGCACGGATCCGCGACGGCACCTCAAGCTCGGGCCGGGAACCCTGAGCGACGTGGAGTGGCTCGTGCAGCTGCTGCAGCTGCAGCATGCGGCGGAGGTGCCGGGACTCCGCACCACCTCGACATTGCGGGCGCTGGACGCGGCGGTGGCTGCCGGGCTCGTGGAGGAGGAGGACGCGGAGCGTCTGCGGGCCGCCTGGCTGCTGTCGAGCCGGCTCCGGTCGGCCATCACCCTGCTCACCGGACAGACCAGCGACGTGCTCCCGGCCGACCGCCGGCAGCTCGACGCGCTGGCGCGGCTGCTGGGCTACCCGAACCGCGCGGCCACGCAGCTCGAGGAGGACTACCTGGGTGTCACGCGCCGGGCTCGGCGGACCTTCGAGCACCTGTTCTACGGGTGACTGTCAACCGAGTTGCGGGAACGGCTCCGGTCGCCCAGGCTGAGCGCATGACGTCTTCTCCTCTGGCAGTGATCTGGAACCCCACGAAGTCGGACAGGGGGGTTCTCGAGGAGGCCGTCCGGCTCGCGTTCGGCGATGATGCGGAGGTCCGCTGGTGGGAGACCACCCCGGAGGACGCGGGCCGTGGCATGGCGGCGGAGGCGGTCGCGGAGGGCTGCGACCCGGTCATCGCGGTGGGCGGAGACGGGACCATCCGAGCGGTCGCGGAGGCCCTCGCGGAGACCGGGGTCGCCCTCGGCATCGTGCCGCAGGGCACCGGCAACCTCCTGGCCCGCAACCTCGGCATCCCCCTGGAGGGCGTCCTTCCCGCGCTGGAGCACGTCCGCGACAGCGAGCCGCGGAACATCGACCTCGGATGGGTCGAGATCGACGGGGAGGAGCACGCGTTCTCGGTCATGGTGGGCTTCGGCGTCGATGCCCAGATGCTGGTGGAGACCAATGACGACCTCAAGGACCGCGCGGGATGGCTCGCGTACGTCGAGGCGATGGGCCGGGCACTCGCCGGCACGGAGATGACCGACATCACGCTGCAGCTGGACGACGGTGAGCCGCAGGAGCTGCGTGGGCACACCCTCCTGATCGGAAACTGCGGCATGTTGCAGGGCGGTATCCGACTGCTGCCCGACGCCCTCGTCGACGACGGGCTCCTCGACATGCTGCTGATCAGCGCCGACGGTCCGCTCCAGTGGCTCGACACCGTCCGCTCCGTGGTGTGGGACAACGGCATCCGACGGATTCTCGGGAGTGTCGATCAGGCGGTGAGCACGGACTCCACCACGCACGTCTCCGCCGAGCGCATCGAGGTGCGCCTTGCGGCTCCGCAGATGTTCGAGATCGACGGCGAGGAGGTCGGGGAGATCTCGTCGTTCGCGGTGCGCGTGCAGGCGGGCGCCGTCACCGTCCGCTGATCACGCGACCGTCACGGCCGGTGGTGTCTTCTTCCGGTCCTGTGTCGGGAACACCACCTTCTGCACGATGATGATGATGCTCGCCGCGATCGGGATGGCCACCAGCGCGCCGAGGATCCCGCCGAGCGCACCACCCGCGACGGCCGCGATCACCACGAGAGCCCCCGGAACGGCGACCGCGCGGCTCATGATCCGGGGCGATAGCACGTATGCCTCGATCTGCATGTACACGAGGTAGTAGATGATCGCGATGAGCGCGGTCGTGGGCGACTCGAACAGGCAGATCAGCGAGATGATGATCGATGCCGACAGGGTTCCGACGAGCGGGATCATCGAGCCGATGAAGGCGATGAGGGCCAGCAGCGCCGGCACCGGTGCGCCGATGATGCTGAGGAAGATCAGGCTGAGCACGCCGTTGGTCAGGGCGAGGCTCGCCTGACCGATCACGTAGCGACCGACCGCGCTCGAGACGTCCTCCAGGAGTTCGCTGAACGTGTCGCGCTGGTAGGCGGGCACGAAGCGAGCGGCGACACGCTTCATGCTGCGCAGCGACGCCATGAAGTACAGCGTCAGGATCAGGACGATGGTGACGCCGGTGATGCCTCCGGCGATCCCGGCGCCGACCGCGAAGACACCGCCGCCGATGTCGAAGAAGTTGTCGGGGTCCTGCACGAAGCCGAGCACGCCGTTGACGGCATCGGTGATGGTCGAGCCGAACTGGGCGCTCATGTCCTTGTACCAGTCCGTCTTCATGAAGTCCTCGATCATCTTCGGACCGTCTTTGATCAGGTTGGTGATCTGTTCGACGAGGATCGGGACGATGGCGAGGATGATCCCGGCGAACGCGAGGACGACGCCGGCGACGACGATCGCGACGGCGGCGGGACGGGGGAGCTTGCGCTCGATGCTGGTGACGATGGGGTCGAGTCCGAGCGCGAGGAAGATCGCGACGCCGATGTAGACCAGCACGGTCGCGAGCTGATTGACGATGCCGCCGATCGCGAGAGCGACCAGGACGCCCAGGGCTCCGAGCAGCCCGAACATGAACGGGTTCGCTCTCGCCCCTGCGACCACCGAGGTGGGGGAGCGGCGCTGGGCCGATACGGTCTGCGCCTCGTCGGTCGCGATGATTCTCCTGCGGCGCATGTCCCCTCCAACTGTGCGTGCTCGCACTCGATCTTGCTCCACACCGGGGCCCGGCGCGCTCAGCGACACCCGAGGGCGTGCGGCTGAACGCCGGGCCTAGTCGTTCGAGCCCTTGCCCTGCGAGCCTTTGCCCTTATCGCCCTTGCCGGGCGTCTCGACCGCGGCTCGATCGTCCGTGGTCGGCGAACCCTGGTCCGCGGAACCCGGCTTTCCGCCCCTCGTGCCCTCGCCGTTGCCTTTCGCTCCTTTGCCCTTGCCCTTGCCGTTGTCCTGCTGTGCAGCCGGGTTGTCGTCGGCATGGTCGGTCGCGTGCTCGTCGCCGACGGACTCGACGGTGAGGGACTCGGCGGGGGCGGGAGCGACGGCCGCGGGCACCTCGACGACGGTGGGCGGGGCCGTCTCGGCGGCCGTGGGCGACTCGACGGAGGAGATCCCGCTGAGCACGGCGCCGGAGCTCGCCACGGCTTGAGTGCCCTGGCCCGACAGCGACACCGCGACCGTGGTGACGGCTCCGATGGCGACGACGGCGGCGAAGAGCAGACTGTCGCGTCGCCGCGGTGTCCGGCGCGGTGCAGCGACCGCACGGGCGGCGAGCCGCCGCCGGGCCTGGGCACGGGTGAGCGGCCGCACCGGAGCCGCGGGGGCGGGGAGCGGCGGCACGGGAGGGATGACCAGCGGGGTCACGGGCGCCGACGATGCGGCGGGCGAGGGAATGCCGGGAACGGGCAGGACGCGCGTGGCGGCGGGCGCGACGACGGCGGGAAGGTGAGCGGTGGCGCGCTCGTCGGCCTCCGCGAGTGCTTCGCTCAACCGCCGCAGCTCGACCGCGACCTCGGCGGCGTGCGGCCGTTCGGCCGGGTCGATGCTCGTCATCGCGGTGAGCAGCCGCCCCCAGTCCTGTCCGAGCGACGCGGGAACGTCCGGCGCCAGGTGCAGGCGGGCGAGGGCGGTCTCGACGCTCAGAGTGGGCGCGAAGCCGGGTGTGCCGGTCAGTGCCTCCAGGAGCACAAGGCCCAGCGCGTAGATGTCGACCGACGGCCGTACCTCGCCGTTGCGCAGCTGCTCGGGCGCCATGTACGTGAGGGTGCCGAGGACGATGCCCGGCGCGGTGACCCGCGACGTGTC
The DNA here is from genome assembly GCF_004794315.1 of Microbacterium sp. PF5. Taxonomy (NCBI): domain Bacteria; kingdom Bacillati; phylum Actinomycetota; class Actinomycetes; order Micrococcales; family Microbacteriaceae; genus Microbacterium; species Microbacterium sp. PF5. The sequence goes on from NZ_SSDQ01000076.1 coordinate 5,677, forward strand.
GATCATGCACGCGATCCCGAAATCCGCGAGCTTCGCCGTCCACCGGTCGCTGCCCGACGTCGGCGGGGTGAGGAGAACGTTGGAGGGCTTGACGTCACGGTGCACGATGCCCGCCGCGTGAGCGGCATGGAGGGCGGAGGCGACGTCGGCTCCGATCGTCGCGACCTCCTGGGGGGTCACGGCGGAGCGGGAGAGGCGGCTGCTGAGCGTGGGGCCGGGAACGAACTCCATCACCAGGTACATCGCCCGGCCGGGGTCGAGGCGGGCGTCCAGGAGCGTGACCAGGTTGGGGTGGTTGAGGGAGGCGAGCAGCGCCTTCTCGGAGTGCGCGCGGTCCGTCGAGGTAACGGCATCGTCCGAGGTGCGGAAGATCTTGACCGCGACCGTGCGCTCCAGCGCGATGTCCTCGGCGCGGTACACGGTCGCCATGCCGCCGACGCCCACGGCATCGCCCAGCCGGTATCGGCTGTCGAGCAGAGCCTCGGTCGGCGTCGCCTCCTGCGTCCACATGGTGCAGCCTCCCCGTCGCCGGGTCGGGTAGCCCGGCGACTCTCTCACGCTAGGGCCCTGCACGATTCCCGTCTTCGGGCTTGACTCCGGGGCAGGGACCTGCAAGAGGGTGTGTGGAATGCCCCCGGGACGCGCGAAGCGTCCGCCAGGAATCCCGGCGGACGCTTCGCGGTGCGGGTCAGACCCCGAAGTACAGCTCGTACTCGAACGGGTGCGGACGCTGCGCGATCGGCAGGATCTCGTTCTCGTACTTGTAGGAGATCCAGGTCTCGATGAGCTCCTCGGTGAACACGCCGCCCTCGAGGAGGAACTGGTGGTCGTTGCGGAGCGCCTCGAGCGAGTCGAGCAGCGAGTTCGGCACCTGCGGGATGTTCTTGGCCTCCTCGGGCGGAAGCTCGTAGAGGTCCTTGTCGACCGGCTCGTGCGGCTCGATGCGGTTCTTGATGCCGTCGAGACCTGCCATGAGCTGCGCCGCGAAGGCGAGGTACGGGTTGCCGGAGGCGTCGGGAGCGCGGAACTCGATGCGCTTGGCCTTCGGGTTGGAGCCCGTGATCGGGATACGGATCGCGGCGGAGCGGTTGCCGGCCGAGTACACCAGGTTGACCGGAGCCTCGAAGCCCTTCACCAGACGGTGGTAGCTGTTCAGCGTCGGGTTCGTGAAGGCGAGCAGCGCGGGAGCGTGCGCCAGGATGCCGCCGATGTACCAGCGGGCGATGTCGCTGAGCTGGCCGTAGCCGGCCTCGTCGTAGAACAGCGGCTTGCCGTCGTTCCACAGCGACTGGTGCGTGTGCATGCCGGAGCCGTTGTCACCGTAGAGCGGCTTGGGCATGAAGGTGGCGACCTTGCCCCACTCCTCGGCCGTGTTCTTCACGATGTACTTGAACTTCAGGATGTCGTCCGCCGAGTGCACCATCGTGTCGAAGCGGTAGTTGATCTCCTGCTGGCCCGCCGTGCCGACCTCGTGGTGCGAGCGCTCGAGGATGAAGCCGGCCTCGATCAGCTTGAGCGTGATGTCGTCGCGCAGGTCGGCCGTCTTGTCGACCGGGCTCACGGGGAAGTAGCCGCCCTTGTACGGGGTCTTGTTGGCGAGGTTGCCGCCCTCCTCCTCGCGACCGGTGTTCCACGCGGCCTCCTCGGAGTCGACCTTGTAGAAGCTCTCGCCCGCCGTGACGGAGTAGCGCACGTCGTCGAAGATGTAGAACTCGGCCTCGGGCGCGAAGTACGCGGTGTCGGCGATGCCGGTCGACGCGAGGTACTTCTCGGCCTTCTTGGCGACCTGACGCGGGTCCTTCGAGTAGATCTCGCCGGTGCGCGGGTTGTAGATGTCGAAGATCATCACGAGGGTGCTCGCCTCGCGGAACGGGTCCATGTAGGCCGTCGTCACGTCGGGGATGAGCTGCATGTCCGACTCGTGGATGCTCGCGAAGCCGCGGATCGAGGAGCCGTCGAACAGCTGCCCGTCCGTGAAGAAGGCCTCGTCGACCGTCGCCGCAGGGATGTTGAAGTGCTGCTGCACGCCAGGGAGATCGGTGAACCGGATGTCAAGGAATTTGACGTCGTTCTCCTTGATGTAGGCCAGTACCTCGGACGAATCTTTGAACATGTAACGACTCCTGTGATGCGGATCGATGGCTTCGGGGCCACTCTGCACAGTACGGACGGGGGATTTCTCCACGGTATCCGCTTTGTTTCGAGCGTGTTACAGCGTGAGGGCGGAAGGCGCGGTTCCGAGGGCTCGGTAGGCTGGTGTGGTGACGGATGCGGTGAACAGGTACCCCGGTGAACGACTCGGACTCCCGGAGTCGGGAACGGGAAGCATCGCCCGTCCCGGACGACGCATCGGCGCTCTCGTGATCGACTACGCGGCCGCCACGATCATCGCCACCGGCTTCCTCGGGTTCGACCAGTTCGCGCTGCCGTCCGAGGCGGGTCTGACGCAGTTCGCCCCGCTGCTGGTGTTCGCGGTCCTGCAGATCCTGTTCATCCCCACCGCGGGGGGTAGCCCGGGTCACCGCATCCTCGGCATGCGCCTGGTGCGTCTCGACGGCGCCTGGATCGGGCTGTGGCGGCCGGTCGTTCGCACGCTGCTGCTGCTCGTCGTGATCCCGGCGGTCGTCTGGGATGCGGATCAGCGCGGCCTGCACGACAAGGCGGTCGGCACCATCCTCATCCGCGCCTGAGCCGCGTCGGGTCGCCCGCTTCCCTCAGGCGCGTCCCCGGTTGCGGCGGCGTGCCTCGCGCGGTGCCCTTCCACCGAGGAACGAGCGCGCGGGGTCCACGACGTAGCCGTGACGCAGGGCCTCGCGACCGATGAGCATGCGGAACCCCATCTCGTCCCGGTTGCTGAGGGTGACCTCGGCCAGCACCTCGCGGTCGACCAGGCGGATGATCAGTTGCACCACCAGACGCTCCTGCGCGTGCCCGGACGAGCTGCGCACGGCGCGGCGATCGTGCACAGGGCACTCGACGACGACCGCGTCGTCCTGGCTGTCCTGCCACGGGTTCACCCGGAAGCGGACCCACGCCTCGCCCTCACGCTCGAACTCGTGCACGTCGAACGCGTGCAGCGATGAGGTGCGCGCGCCGGTGTCGATCTTCGCCTTGATCCAGTCGACGCCGAGATCGGGCAGGCTGACCCACTCTCGCCACCCCGTGAGGGTGTTTGAATGGGTAGACCTACTCACCTGATACATCCTGGCAGGAAATCCCCCGTGAAGATCGCAGTGCTGTCCCGTGCGCCGCAGGCGTACTCCACCCAGCGCCTCCGGGCCGCCGCGCTGCAGCGGGGGCACAACGTCAAGGTGCTGAACACCCTTCGCTTCGCGATCGACCTCACCTCCGATGAACCCGACCTGCACTACCGGGGACGCCAGCTGAGCGACTACGACGCGATCCTGCCGCGCATCGGGAACTCGATCACCTACTTCGGTACGGCGGTGGTCCGCCAGTTCGAGCAGATGGACGTGTACACCCCGAACACCGCCAACGGCATCTCGAGCGCGCGCGACAAGCTCCGCGCCAACCAGATCCTCTCCCGGCACAACATCGCGATGCCGCCCACCGCTTTCGTGCGCAACCGCGCCGATGTGCGCCCGGCGATCGAGCGCGTCGGCGGTGCCCCGGTCGTGATCAAGCTGCTCGAGGGCACGCAGGGGATCGGCGTGATCCTCGCCCCACAGGTCAAGGTCGCCGAGGCGATCATCGAGACCCTGCACTCCACGAAGCAGAACGTGCTCATCCAGAAGTTCATCTCCGAGAGTCGTGGGCGCGACATCCGTGCGCTGGTCGTGGGCGACCGCGTCGTCGCGGCGATGCGGCGGTCGGCGGCCGGCGACGAGTTCCGCTCGAACGTGCACCGCGGCGGATCGGTGGAGGCGATCGAGCTCGACCCGGTGTACGAGCGGGCGGCCGTCCGTTCGGCGCAGATCATGGGGCTGAGGGTGGCGGGAGTGGACATGCTCGAGGGCGACGAGGGACCGCTCGTCATGGAGGTGAACTCCTCGCCGGGACTGCAGGGCATCGAGACGGCCACGAAGCTCGACGTCGCCGGCGCCATCATCGACTACATCGCCGGGCAGGTGGCGTTCCCTGAGATCGACGTGCGACAGCGCCTGACGGTGTCGACGGGGTACGGCGTGGCGGAGCTGATGGTGCACGGCGCCGCCGACCTGGTGGGGAAGACCCTGGGTGAAGCCGGACTGTGGGAGCGTGACATCACCGTGCTCACGTTGCACCGCGGGGTGAGCGTGATCCCGAACCCGCGCAAGCACGTCGTGCTGGAGGCGGACGACCGGTTGTTCTGCTTCGGCAAGCTCGAAGAGATGCGCTCGATGATCCCGGAGCGTCGTCGTCGCCGGGCGAAGGTGCGGCGCCTGCCGAAGCAGCCGCTGTCGGAGTGACGACGCGCGGCCGCCCTCCGAGGAGGACGCCCGCGCGTCGATCGTGCGGTGTGCGGGTCAGCGCGGACGCTGCGGGCGCACCTTGGTGGGGTCGATGCCCTTCGGGATCGGCAGCGACGAGAGCGACTGCGACACGGAGTCGACGCGACGGATCACCGCGGCCATGGTGGCCTTGTCGATGGCCTTGGGAAGCTTCTTGATGGTCTTGGCGAGGTCGGCGATGGGTACCTCGTCCTCGCCGTGCCCGACGTAGAGCACGGTCACGGGGACACCGTGCGCGACGCGCTGCGCCTTGCTCCGCTCCTCGTTGACCAGGCGCGTGAGGCGGCCGCGGGCACCTTCGCCGACCACCACGATGCCGCCGCGACCGATCGTGCGGTACACGGCCTCCTGGGTCTTCGGGTTGATCCCCACCGGGGTCTCCGATGCCTGCCAGCGACGCCCGAGACTGGTGCTCAGCACGTGACCGGTCGCGCCGGGCATGCCGTCGATCTTGGTGTACATCGCCGAGGTCGACAGTCGCGTCATGAGGAACAGCGCGCCGAGCACGCCCAGCATGAGGCCGGTGATGCCCCAGAGCACGAGCGTCCACACCTGGAACGGCGGGATGAGGTAGCCGGCGACGAGGCCGAGCAGGATGCCGCCGACGAGGATGCCGGCCTGCGCCCAGGGGAGCCACGGGTAGGCCTCGCGCGTGAACCGGAAGAGGGACTTGATCTGGGAGAAGAACCCAGGACGCTTCTCGGGTTCGGGAGCACGCTTTGCCATGACATCCAGCCTACCGAGTCCCGGACCCTGACGATGTCGTCGTTCGCGCGGAGCGGAGCAGCACGAGGACTCGCTCTGCACAGCCAGCCGCAGCCGGCGGACCTTTCCGCTCACGCCGTGGATGGCTCCGGGCGCACGATCCCTCGGGTGAGATGGGCGCATGACCGACGCCCAGACGATCGAGACGGCCCCACCGCCCCTGCTGGCACGAGCGCACCGCACGCTGCGGATGCTGTCGTCGCCGGACACCCCCTTCGCGGGGGCGCTCGTCACCAGCGGCGACGGCGTGGCGGTGCGGTGTCCGAGCGAGGAGCTCGCGGGATGGGCGGGCTGGCACTTCGCGGGCGCACAGCACGTCGCCGGACCGCTGGACATCGTCCGACGTGCGGACGGCCACGATGTGCTGCTGCCCTGGTGCACCGATCGGTTGCAGGCGTTCATCGACCGACGGTCCGCCTCGGGGCAGCGGTTGCGTCAGGGTGAGGTGTGCACGGTGGCGGTGAGTCTGCTGCGCGGCATCGGTGAACTGGCGCGCGTGGGCAGCGGCGTCGAGGGTACGTGGTGGCTCACCGACGGCGGGCGACCCCTGTTCGTCATCGGTGAGGGGAGCGGGATCCGGTCCGCAGCGGCGACGATCGTCGAGACGCTCAGGGACTGCGAGACCGATCGAGCGCTGAGGCGTGTTCTCGACCGGGTGGGGGATGGACTGCGCGAACGACTGGAGCACCCCCGGGTTCCGCGGCGGCTTCTCGACGAGTGGGAGTGCGAGCTTCTCGCCCTCGTGTCCCCACGTCCCCTGGAGCATCAGACGACGAAGCCGGTGCGGGCGCGAGACCTCTCCCGCGTCGTCGAGCCCGCTGTGGGCGGGGTCGCCCCGACGCGGAGGAGCCTCGCGACGCGGAGGTCCGCGGTCCGTACCCCACGGACCACCCGGGCGAGAGTCCGCAGCGCCGTGCGGATGTTGCGGGAGAACATCGCGTCGCGGATCGCCGACGCCAGGGAGGCCGTCCGCGTGCGGCGGGCGACGAGCGGTAGGGGGCGGGATCGGGCCGCGGCTCCCCGCGCACCCCGTCGCCGACTGCTGTTGATCGCGGCAGCGGGTGCGGCCGTCGTGCTCGTGGGCGGGCTGATGTGGCCGAGCGGCGACGGCGGGAGCGACGCCCGAGGTGCCTCCACCGCGGCGGGGACGGCGCCGACGCCGACGTCGACCGGGGATGGTCGGGCGAAAGGCGGGTCATCGACGACAGGAGCCGAGCACGCGTCTGCTGCCCCCACGCCGCGCGTCGCGGAGGCGGGCGACCCCGCCGCCGCCGTCCCGACGCTCGTCTCCGCCGCTGAGGCCTGTCACTCCGCCGGGGACGCGGAGTGCGTCGCCGCGATCGCGCCCGGTTCCGCAGGAACCGTCGACGCCGTGCGCGCGCTCAGCGGTGAGCTCACGGTCGAGCTGGTCGACGAGTACGGCGACGTCGCGGTCACCCGCGTCGCTCGGCCGGCGGAGGCGGACGCCGCGAGTCCCACCGCGATGGTCGTACTCGTGCGGCAGGACGACAAATGGCTGGTCCGCGACGTGTACGACGTCGCGGACCAGCCAGAATGATCGTTCGGTCAGGCGCCCAGCTGCGGGGCGAACTGCGCCGCTTCGAGGCGCGCCTTCACCGCACCGAGGAAGCGCGCCGCGTCGGCACCGTCGATGATGCGGTGATCGTACGACAGAGCGAGGTACACATACGAACGGACCGCGATCGCGTCGGTTCCGCCGACCTTGACGAGACCCGGACGCTTGACGACCGTGCCGGTGCCGAGGATGGCGGACTGCGGAAGGAACACGACGGGCGTGTCGAACAGCGCACCGCGGGAACCGGTGTTGGTCAGCGTGAAGGTTCCGCCGGCCAGCTCGTCCGGCTTCAGCTTGTTGTCGCGCGTGCGGGCCGCGAGGTCGGCGATCTCGTGAGCGATCTGAGCGATGTTCTTCGACGCGGCGTCGCGCAGCACCGGAGTGAGCAGCCCGCGCTCGGTGTCGACCGCGATCGAGACGTTCTCGGTGGCCGGGTAGACGATCTGCTCACCGTCGACCGTCGCGTTCACGATCGGGAAGGCCTGCAGCGCCTCGGCGGCGGCCAGCGCGAAGAACGGCAGGAACGAGAGCTTGTCGCCGGTCTTCTCGAGGAACGAGCCCTTGACGCTGTCGCGGTACTCCGCCAGCGCGGTGACGTCGACCTCCACAACCGTGGTGAGCTGCGCCGTCTGCTGCATGGACTCGACCGCGCGCTTGGCGAGCACCTTGCGCAGACGCGACATCGGCTGGGTCGTACCCCGCAGCGGGGAGACCTCGAGCGGTGCGGGAGCCGGAGCCGCATTCGTGGCGGCCGGAGCCTGCGATGCGGACTCGGCAGCCTTGAGCACATCCTCCTTGCGGATGCGCCCGCCGACACCGGTACCCGTCACGGAAGCGAGATCCACGCCCTGCTGTGCGGCCAGACGGCGCACCAGCGGGGTGACGTAGAGGTTGTCGTTCTCCGTCGGCAGCGAGAGCTTCGGAGCGGGCGCCTCGGTCGCTGCGGGAGCCGGTGCGGCCTGCGCCGGAGCAGGGGCAGCCGGTGCAGGGGCCGCGGCCGCAGCCTGGGGCTGGGCGGGAG